>NZ_BLIJ01000046.1:0-653 GCF_009811475.1 Alteromonas sp. KUL150 | reverse complement strand
ACGAGCTGGGGTTATCGATAACCAGTTCTATAGTGAAAGCCGAGAAGGTGTTCCTCAAGGCGGGCCTTTATCGCCGCTTCTGGCGAACATTATGCTCGACCCTTTGGACAAAGAGCTTGAGAAGCGAGGCCATAAGTTTGCTCGCTACGCGGATGACTTCACCATTTTGGTAAAGTCTCCCCGTGCCGGCGAACGTGTGCTGAGCAGTATCAGCAGATTCCTGAACAACCGCTTGAAACTGATCGTTAACTCGGCCAAAAGCCATGTCGTTAAAACCAGTGAAAGTAAATTCCTTGGGTTCACATTCAAGGGAGGCCGCATTCATTGGCACCTGAAGACAATGCTGAAATTTAAGCAACAGGTCAGACGGCTAACGAACCGCAATTGGGGCGTGTCGATGCATTACCAGCTTTTTAAAATCAGCCAATTTTTACGTGACTGGATAAACTACTTTGGCATCGCTAGTAAGTATCAACGATGCGTAGATATAGATAGTTGAATCAGGCGCAGAGTCCGAATGGTCTAATGGCGACAGTGGCGAAAGCCGCGCACTAAAGTGAGAAATTTAATGAGATTGGGTGTGCATGTTCAGGCCGCAGTTGCTTGTGGTATGACCAGCAAAGGGCCATGGCGCAGTGCTAAAACTCCGCGGG
>NZ_BLIJ01000045.1:0-128727 GCF_009811475.1 Alteromonas sp. KUL150 | reverse complement strand
ATGGATCTCGCTTCACCTAAAGTAATTTTAGACAATGTTGGCTTCAAGAGTTTTTTCATTTTTAAAGAATATTATTCGGTCAAACCTTGAAGCTCTTGTGCAATAAAATCAAAAACGGTGCGTATACGCCGGCTAGTGTAAAGTTCTCTATGTGATACAAGCCAAACAGGAATTTCTGGGTCAAATTGCTCCGGCAATACGCATACAAGCTCATTGAACAATTTACCGGTATCCATGGGTAGAAAGCCAAAGCCCAATCCTTCACGAATTAATTGCAGCATACAATTACCGCTACCAGCGAACGCTTTAAATTGCTCAATTCTCAAATTAAGCCCCTGCCCCGCGAGGTTCTCGATTAATGATTCAGTGTCTTCTATGCCTATAAAATCTTGGTTTTCTAGGTCACCAAATTCACGCGGTACGCCAACTTCGTCTAACAGACGTTTTGCCGCATAAATTCTGCCTCTTAATGAGCCCAATCTCCTCGCGATCAGGTCGGGTTGATTAGGTTGCGCATGTCGGATAGCGATGTCTGCTTCTCGGCGAATAAGATCGCGTACTAAATCTGAAGCAACAACTTCAATCACGATACCTGGAGCAAGCTCTCTAAGTTTTCGTAGCATTGATGGCAGGTAATATGTTGCAAACATTTCCGTTGCCGTTATACGGACGCGCCCTTCGATGGTTTGAGATTGCCCACAGGCAGCCAGAGAAATATTGTTAGCTGCTTCTGCCATAGTCCGGGCATATTCAAGTAACTCGAGTCCTGCTTCTGTCAGTTGTAAATTCCGATGCCCCCGCTCAAACAGAGTTACGCCCAATGTATCTTCGAGGCTCGTTACCTGTCGACTTAGAGTTGGCTGAGTCTGCTTCAAAGCGCGAGCGGCTGCGGACAAAGACCCTTCTTCAGCTGCGGCAAGAAAGGCTCGAACTTGATTCCAATCGAAGGCGATATTTTTCCAGTTCATCTATTTACGTATGTCAGGTATTAATATTTAGATATTCTATATGGAGTTTATGTATGTTTACATATTAGTTTGGTTCAACAATGAGGAATTAAATTATGAAGGTGACTTCAGCGCATTTCTGGGATCGGGTAGCTTCAAGTTACAGCATGCAAGCGATCGCAGACCCAGAAAGCTACGAAAAAAAATTGGCTACTACCCAGGCGCTCATGCGGCCAAATATGAAAGTTTTGGAATTTGGTTGC
The DNA here is from genome assembly GCF_009811475.1 of Alteromonas sp. KUL150. Classification (NCBI taxonomy): domain Bacteria; kingdom Pseudomonadati; phylum Pseudomonadota; class Gammaproteobacteria; order Alteromonadales; family Alteromonadaceae; genus Alteromonas; species Alteromonas sp. KUL150. Next base: position 127,517 of record NZ_BLIJ01000045.1, on the reverse strand, counting down.
GGGACAGGATCGACAGCGCTGACGCATGCACTGTACGTTCAGCATATTGTGGCAACGGATATATCTTCAGAGATGATAGCGATTGGCCGAAGCAAGGCCAAAAGCGCAGGTGTTGATAATGTGGAGTTTGTGCAAGCCTCGGTGGAAGACTTTCAAGCTGCTGAAGCTTCCTTTGATATGGTGTTGGCACTAAACCTTTTGCACTTAGTGCCGGATCGCAATACAGCACTTTCAACAATTTTTCGTTTGCTCAAGCCTGGTGGAGTATTTATATCAAGTACGGCCTGCTTGTCCGACAAATTGTGGTTTCTCCGCCCTGTGATTCCAATGATGCAGTGGTTTGGTAAGGCACCCTCTGTAAGCTTTCTTCACGCTGAGGAAGTACTGAAGGAAATTCAAAGTGCAGGTTTTGAAGACCAAGAACATTGGACTCATGGTCGAGCGAATAGTTTGTTTTTGGTTGCTAAAAAGCCCGAATAAAATAGGAAATGCGAACGTGGCATCAATCAAAATATTGATTACTGTTATTGCTTTGCTTTTTCAGTATTGGGAGATATTTACAGGGGTTTGCAAATATATCTGACAGAATGATGGAGCGAGTTTAAGTGAGCGGTAGTGAAACGGAAATCATACTTGAACTTTTCTTCTAAACCTCGTTTCAGATTTGTATAAAGAATCTCACTTCAACGCTGACAAGAAAGTCACCGACGTTGACATTGATTTTTTTTCGTTAATATGCCAGATAACCTTGTGCCTCCGGAGGAAGATGTATTTCATTTAATTATGGGTATTCTAAACAGCTAGATAGGGTGAATTTTATGCGTTCAGTAGCAATCGCCGCCGCTCCTCTCATGTAACTAATGTTCCGGAGCAATTCGTTTGAATTTGTTTAAACAAAGTTTTTGGTGGTTTTTATGAATGCGATGGAAAGAATACACAGAGAAAAAATCAAAATTATCATTTTTACGGGTTTGTTTTCTTTTAAATGATATTTTGCGATTTGCGTGAGTTTGGTCGATTAGGCTTTGTTGAAAACAATGATGAGCGGTGAGTTATCTCATTGAAGAAGTGTTAGTAATTCAGGGGAAAGGTCAGCTCCAGTAAATTACATGTAATTACTGGTTTAATTTTTTGCATCAGCAATTTTAATGTTTAGTTTCACATTGGATGGTATAGAACAAAAAGATTCAGTGGTCCTGTTCACTATTGGTTTCAGTTGAGCCTCAATAGATTTAGATTGTGGATGACTAATATTTCCCGTATGCAGGGTTGCTTTTTTTTCAATTAACATAACTAGACACTCTTCTTTTGCCACAGGGTTATGCTCAACGCCAGCTGAAATTACAAATGAGTCGCCGGTTTCTAAGTGGATAACCTCATCCTTTAGTTCCAGTTCTAAATATCCCTTTAAAATAAAAAACACTTCATCTTCAAATTCATGACTATGCCAAGTTAAACTTCCTTTAAGCTTCGCAACTTTAATATAACAGTCTTCAAATTGATCAATAACTCTAGGGGACCAATAATCGCATAATGATTCGGCAATACTTAATGGTGATTGCTTTAACGCTTTAGTATTCTTCATCGCAGTTAACTCTTTACTTGGTTTATTGTTAAAGCTAGTTGTTATGACCAATTTTCTTAATTCTGCTTAGCATTAGTTCAAATACTGCCCAATGGCTGTCGTCAGAAAAATCGGTGGTATTAGTAAATAACACTATTACGGTATCGCTGCCGCGGTCGTACTGCGCCAGACTTTGGTAACCAGGAATAAGTCCAGAATGTTGGTATTGATAAAGAAAGCTGTAGATCTGTTTTTCATCTTCACTTAGCAGCGAGCCATCATTTAATGCGCGTAAAAATACACCGACATCCGCTGCCGTCGCCACCATAGAGCCATAGTCAGCATGCTTGATATCCTCTTCAATACCCACGTAATAACCACTCATCACTCGTGCTGAATCGATATCCTTAATTGAGTGGAAAGTTGCATTAAGGCCAAGTGGCTGAAGTATCGTGCTACTTATAAAATCGAACTGTCGACACTGGCATGCTTGTTCGATGATACGCTGCAGTAGCAGGTAGTTAGTGTTGGAGTACTGATATTGGCTATCCGGTGCAAAGTTGGCAGGTAAACCAGATATCAGCGCTAGCCTCTGGTGATCGTTGAGCTGATAGCCTTTCTGCCAATATTCCGCAGTGTCGGTAAAGTTTGCCAAGCCGCTGCGATGTTGCACCAACATTCTAAGTGTAATGATGTCTGCATTGGTTAACGTGCTTGATAATTGCGGTAACAGTTCACTTAAGGTGCTATCTAGTGACAATTTTTGCGCTGCAATCAATTTGGTAATGGCAACCGCATCATACAGCTTACCAATACTGGCAATTTTAAACAGTGCATCCGGCCTGGCGGGTTGACGCAATTCTCTGTTGTGCCAGCCTGCAGTGTAGGTAACGGCAGGTTGGTTTTTCATGTCGATATAGGCAATGATGCCATCAAATCCATACTCAAGTGTTTGTGTTAATTGACTAGGAATATCCTTAGGTAGCGGTTTTAACCAGGCAAAAAGTAACTTTACCGGGGCAAAAGCGCTTATAGAACCTAAGACAACCAGCACCGCCAGCAGCCTGAGCATGTTAACACTGGGTTTAACTGCCACTATTGTTTTCCTTTTGAGGTTTCATCAAAGCCGATCATGTTACACACCTCGTCTAAACGCTCTGCAATATTGGGTTGCGCAAAACGATTTTGCGTAGTGTAGTTTGCAATAAAGTCGCTATTTCCCGCCATAACACTATCTATCCAAGGGGCATGAAATGACACTCTGGAGTACACTTCTTTTACGCCATACTCTCCTAATTCCTTAAACCAAGAGTCTGCCCTTGAACTGATACCCAGCAGGCTATAGCCATCAGCAGTCTTTATAAAGGCAGGGCCACCGCTGTCACCATTGCCCGAGACCCCCTCTAATGGCAGAGCATTGCCGCCCTGATTAAACACAAAATGAATTTCATTGTCTGAGACCGACTTAACGGTATTTTGTGCTTTACGTAGCTGGCCTTTGTTAGCTTTGTAGGAGACAACCTGACCTTGCTTACCATTGCCGGTACCACCGGCACCTATAAACCAAATCTGCTTGCCCTTTTCATCTGTATTTCGATATAGCCGACTTGGTAATACTGATGTTACCGGCGTGCTGAGTTTTAATAAGGCAATATCATTGTCACTGCCTAAAGTATAGTTTCTGTGCGCGTAACGCGCGGCTATCTGTGCGTAGCTATCGCCTACTTTTACGGTATCGCCGGGCGTTAGGCAGAATACCGTATGCGCAGCCGTCAGCACCCACTGCGGGTCGATCAAAGTGCCATGTGCACCCACTTTATATAAGGTCACCAATGGTGGGAAATCCGCCTGTGTTGCATGATATAGTGCGTCATCGACATCGTGGCGGATAACAATAGCCTGAGCTTGTAATGCAATGCCTGCTAACAACAGGCTGATACCAGCTTTAAAACGCATATTCTACTCCTCGTTAGTCAGTGCAATATTTCCACGAACCACCACCAAATTAGGCGCCATAGTGGTAAAGCTATCGCTAACAGGGTTGGTATCATAAACACTAAAGGTGGCATCTTTACCGCTAGTCAGCGAGCCCAGAGATTGGTCGATATGATAGGCCCTGGCGTTGCCCTGAGTCATGGCGTGTATTACCTGTTGAATGGAAATACCCGCATCCAACCAGGCTTGTGCTTCTCCTAACATAGCGCTACCATGCACAGTTCCGGGGTTTCCGGCATCCGTGCCAATAGCGACAGCAACGCCGGCCTCTAAAACGCGTCGTAAATTTTGCTGCTGATACAGTGCAATCTGCTCGGAGAACAGCTGGCTTAATTGGGCAACAATCGCCTGTTCTTGCGGCTTCAGAGTAGATTGAGCCTGTATATCATCAACATAGGGTAGATACTTTGTCAGCATCTGAAACATTGGCGCAGTGTCAGCGTGCCGTAGCTTTAGCTGTTCAAATGACTCGATAATAGTGTGGTCGGTCAGCGCGAGCTCCTGTACGCTAAAGCTAAGTTGCTGCTTAAAGATATCACGGTAATGGTTGTAAGCGGTTAGCGTTGGTAAGTACACCACCTGATGCTGTTTCGCCAAGGCAATAAACTCGTCATCAACGGGCGCGGTCATAACACCATGCACCAGAATATTGGCGTGAGCTTTTATCGCCATTTTGGCGTAGGCGAGATCTTCAACATGCACTGCGACTATTTTGCCTGCCTTGCGGGCATATTGCATGGCATTAGCATAAATCGTAAACAGTTGCTCAGGGCTGTGTCCGGCCTCATCCGTCCATACAAATTTAACCACCTGTATTGGTAATCCCACCTGCATTTTAACGGCGGCTAATGCCTCCTTTGCCGAGCTTACCGCTAAAAAGGTATGGCCTTCGTGTTCAAGCTCAGGCACGGCTGCGGTTGAGATAAGCTCTGCCGCAGCATAAATGTCAGGTGATGGCTGTAATTTTGCAGCATCGGCATAGTGTTTCAGCTTGCCAGACGGGCCACCCAAATCGACGACAGCGGTAATGCCAACTTTAAGGTAGTCAGACAGTAAATTCTGTCTGTGTTGGTTCAGCCAAGCCTGATCTAACTGATATGACTGTATTTTGGTTGCGTCAATAATATCCGGCCGGGTATAGGCGGATGCCGATTGCGCCAGATGAATATGAGCATCGATAAAACCCGGTACAACATAACGATTGTTCAGATTCACCTGTTGATAGCCCGCAGGTATTTGCGTCTCTGGCGGTAAAATCTGCGTGATTTTGCCATTTTCGACCAATAATGAGCCTTTGACAGCAGGCGCTTTAACAGCGTCAACAACGATGTTGCTGTTGGTATAAGCTATCTGCCCGCTGGCATAGTTAATTGGATTTAATGTTTGCGCCGCAATCGCATCGACGTTAAGCAACGCCAGTGAAATGAAGCCCAGGGTTAATACTTTTCTCATGTTGTTGATACTCCGCAGGTGTTTCAAACTAATTAAATATCAGTGTGCAACATGCTGCGCCAAACACCTTATAATCTGGCTATAATGTCGCTATAAGCTGTTTAGTTATTGAATTATATCTACTACATTGATGCTAATTTTTTGGTGTAAACGGTAATGAAGGGGTTTCCTTTAACCAGATGTTTTTCTTCTACCAACCGCTTCGCTTATTGGAAGCTCCAGTTAGCCGCAGCGTGCTGCTTAGTTGCCAGATAATAATCAACAAAATCTAAATGACTCTGAACAATGCCCATCGGGCATTGCAGCATCAGCAAGGTAGTGCCCTTAAGATAGAGCGCGCGTGAGTAAAGGCCGGTTGTCATGGCCTAAAAACGGCCATGACATCAGTTGCTCTGATATCGTTAGTGCCTGCAGCATAAACCGTCGTTCGCCGTTCAAAATTGTATGGGAGCTTATTGCCAATTTCGGAGCGTCGCTGGGACCCTTCTTGAATTGGTGCTTTGGGCTCGAAAGCGGTCATAGAAAATTGGAAGGCTTTAGTCCGTTACGAGCGATATCCAGAAATTCGGTGCTTATCGCTTGGCGATTTGCTTTTAACAAAAGCCGCCGCTCGAATCATTGTCGTTGAAGGTCCGGTTTACGGTTTGAGTTCGACCGACACATAAAAATATGCGTTTTACACGAAATAGATTTTAGAGCTGCCTAACTTACTTAACGCCGCATAATAATAAATAGGGTAGGATTTCCATGAAATCAAATCAAGCACACCCGTATCCTCGTAATGCAAGATGTAAGCATTATCATCCTTGAATTCAAAAGTTACTCTCCAGTTACCGCTTACTGATAGAACAAATTTTAGCTCTTTCTCCTGTCAATTTGATGAAGAGAAATGCCTAGTAGATTAACGTCATCTATATCTTGAACTGTTGTTACCCACTACAAAACACCATCAAAAATTATAATGAGCCTTTATTGCTCTTAGCATCCGAATTTAAACGCGTTTCTTCGTTACAGCTCAGTTTGCTAGTTTACTGAGCCAATTGACGATGATTGTACTGCTTTCATTCCCTACCAAACTCATACTGGGATGGTTTCTTCCCGGTAAATCAATCACTGATATATTTTCGGCGTTTAGATGCGCAAACTTGTCGTAAGGTGCCACAGGGTCGTCAGAGGAGGCGAAGAGTAATACTGGGACAGCAGACGAAGATAACTGTTCGCCGATATCGGTTTCCTCAAGTTCTATATTGGCGTCCATCAATGCGCGCATTGCCGCGTTAGCTATGTCGTCATCGCCTATGAATCTTTGCAAGAAAGGAAAACTAGTGCGCATATAACGCAATACGGCTTCATCAAATTTGAGCATTGGTGCTTGAAGAATAATGCCGTCAATATCTGGTCGCATCGCTGTCAGATATACTGCTGAGACAGCTCCCATTGAGTTTCCGACTAAATACAAGTGTTTCCCCGAAGCGTGTTCAGCAGTTATTAATGCATTGAACATGTACCTGTCGTTGACGCCATAGGCTTTTCGTCCGCCGGATTCGCCGTGACCTAACAAATCTGGCACCAGCACATCAAAACCCAGAAACCTGAAATACAACGCAGAATTAAGCATAAATTCTTTAGATGCTCTAAAACCGTGGATTAGCACTACAGTGCCACTCAGGTTTGGTGGAACAGATTCCCGGGATAAGTTCAGTGAAACGGTGGTGGAAGACATGCCATCTGTTAATTCTGTCGTGTATTGTAGCTTTTTATTACTTATGGCTTTACCGGAGAAATAACTGATGCAGAGGGAATTGGGATCTGCGCTGCACAATTTACCTTTTTTAAATCCTAGGCCTTCGATGTCGCTGTCAGCAGTGATACTAGCGTAATTAAAACTGCCTGCGTTTTGAATGTATTTTGTGACCAATGCTGCGCATCCGCTAAGGCCAACAGCAATAAATAACGCTACAATTAATTTTAAAATCTTTATTTTTATTTGTGTCACTAGGTTTCTTACCCTTTTGCACTATGACGTTCAGACGCGGCTTTCGCCAACAGTCGACTCACTATAACACTGCGGCGACGATTGCCATTCAGCACGTTACCCACTATGGTTGGACGTATAAGCAAATCATAGATAAGCAGAGACATTCCAATGGTCAATGTGCAAATCGCAATGAGCTTTAATGACCAGTGCAACGGTAATTCTGCCAGTGCAACCTGTAGCCAAATGACAATGGGCAGATGGACTAGATAAAGCCAGTAAGAGGAATCTGCAATGTAGCGTATCACACTATTGTTTCGACTGAATAATCGCTGACAGACACCTATAAAAATCGACACTAGTAGCCACATCATCACAGCATAGCTGGTTACAAAAGCCAACTTTAACCACACATACTGGGGATGTCCCTGCTGCATTGCATATGGCGACAACACCGTACATAGCACGATAGTTCCAACACACGTCACGGATTTTGCCCACGACAATTTTGCAAACCGATCCAACTGTTGTGGCTGTCGATGCAGCAGCCAGCCAAACAGGAAAAAACCACCATACACCAAAACTACAGGTACATGCGGAAGCAATGACTTATCTGGTGTGTCCATGCCCCAGTTTTCCATGTACCACAGACACAATGCGATGACAGCAATCACGGCAACACATACTAGGCGCGTTGCAGCGATATGCTGCACAACCTTGTCGACAAAGCGCGACATCTTATTGGCTAGGGTGGTGTTAATAAAAATCACTTGCCTCACCACCACGACACTGATTGCTACCATGATTAGATAATACAAAAACCATAAATGAGTACCTACAAACCAGTTAGTTGTATCGTCTTTGAGCAAAGCGAATGCTTGCGTCAACCCAGCAAGGGTGTCGACCTCACCGCGCATACTCTCGCCACCCATTATCCAACCTGAGACCAAAAGCGGTCTTAGCAAAAACCACCCGAGCAGGAACGGGATAGCAATCCTCACCAATCTGGACTGGATAAAGGCTTGCATTCCCCGCCGATGAAACGTCATATGACTGAAAAAGCCAGCAATCAAGAAAAACACTTCCATGCGGAATGAGTGGCTGATCAGAACAAATATGGACACCACATTGCTGGTAGAGATATCCATCACAGCCCAGCCTATGAAGACCGGCATAAAAGATAAGCTGGCGTGGAAAATAATCCCCAGTATCAAGGCAAATCCCCGCACTGCATCGAGATAATCCAGTCTTTGTTGAGCCTGTAAGGTCATAGTCTGCACTCCTCTTTGATTAGCTGCCATCTCACTTAATAGAAGCTGACTTCGTCGACTTCAAAATCAAAGCTGTCTTGCTGCAGGCTATAAGCCACAATGCTTAAGCTATTCAGTGTATTGGTATTCAGTTGCACCTGTTCAGACCAGCCGCGCTTCATGCTCTCGAAGGGAATTTTCACTTCGTGAAACTGGCCGTCAGCAGTAACAAACACTGGTGCAGCGTGATAATCGAAATTGGTGATTTCTGTGCTATTGGCTGACAAGGTGAGGTTGCCATGATTTATCCTGACCATCAGACGAACACCTTGATACTGACTAGCATCCTGAGGCATTCCCATTGGGCCTAGCGGTAACACAGAACTCGCCCAGCCAGGCTGTCCTCGGGGTGGAACGATGTCACCGGTCATTTGCAGTACGCCATTTTCTATTGCTTGCTGCGTGGTTGTGTGACCGCCGGATAAGGTATCATTCATAAACTGTCTCGGTTGCCCAAGATTGTTGTCAGTGGCATCAGTGAAATCGTCAATCATCGGCGCTAACGACTCAGCCAGAGCGCAACCAGACGCGGCCAGCAAAGTAGTCAACGTAAGTGACTGGATTAATCTCGTCATTGTCTTTTTCATCATTATTCTCTCGTCTCAATTAATTTGTTGCTACCGTGTAGCAGTGAAATAAACGGTTCGATAGTTAAGTGACGAGAAGCGCCACAAAGGTGACAAAAAAAGTAAAAAAAAATTTCGACATAGAAAAACCTGAATAAATGTGTCACCTTTTATTGGCACTGCGGCACTTGTTAGAGAGAGTTAAACAATGAAGCCAAGCTATGTTTAAAAAACGACACTCTGTCATTGATGCCAATGACGCAACCTTAGTGATGCATTCACTCGGCGGTGACCGCGATGCGTTCTGTGAGATTGTCACGCGTTATCAAACATTACTGTGCTCACTGGCGTATTCGTCAGTGGGAGATATCAAGCTGAGTGAGGATATTGCCCAGGAAGCCTTTATCGTAGCCTGGAAGGAGCTTGATACCCTCCGCGACCCTGAAAAACTCAAAGCCTGGCTTTGCGGAATATTGCGCTTTAAAGTCAGTCACCACCGTCGTAAGGAAGCAAATAATCCAGGCAGACAAGCTGAGCAGATAGAAGAACAATTGCTACCAGAAAACGCCGAATGCAATATGGATAGCGAGGCGATTCAACGGCAGCATGAAGCGCTGATGTGGGAGGTACTGGATAAAATGGATTCCACTTATCGCGAACCACTCATTCTGTTTTACCGAGAACAACAATCAGTAGAGCGGGTTGCCGCCGAGCTTGATCTGACTGTTGATACGACCAAACAGCGCCTTTCCCGTGGCAGGAAACTGCTCAAAAGTGCAATGTCGGCCTTTGTCGAAGATGCACTCAAAAATTCAAAACCCGGCATCGCATTCACCACCGCTGTATTGTCTGCTATCGGTGGTATTTCTCCTCCCGCAAAAGCAGCAGCGTTTGGCGCAGGGGCGGCGAACGCAGGCTCATTATTCAAGCTGGCAACACTGCTTCCTCTAATCGCAGCGAGTTCAGGGTTTATCAGCTCCTTTTTTGGACTACGTGCAGGACTGGACCAATCCCGTACTGAACGTGAGCGCAAATTCGTCATCGCTCTGGTGGTATCGTTCCTTCTGGTTGCAGTTGTATTTGTGGCGGGTATGTTTGGACTCAAATACCTGGCGCTTTCTAACGAACAGTTTGCCAAGCCATTTGCCTGGCTCTCTCAGGCTCTGGTCGGGATATTTGTACTCTCTTACCTGTTCATGGTGCGTTACATGATTAGAGGATTGCAGACTCTCAGGGCTCAGGAGCGCATCTTCCACCCGGAAGCCTTTATCAACGATACTGAACAGCAGAACCCCAGTCAGCGAGAATATCGCAGCAAAATGCGTTTATTCGGTGTGCCACTTTTTCATTTCCAATTTGGTATGCCTGAACAGGGTGACAAACCTGCTTATGGTTGGGTCGCGGGCGGAAATTATGCCTATGGACTGTTGTTCGCCTGGGGAGGTATTGCTGTCGCACCTATCAGCGTGGGTATTTTCTCTGTTGGCTTCGTCACCGTGGGCGCGGTAGGTTTGGGCATGCTAAGTGCAGGCACTGTCGCAATTGGACTATTTGCGTTTGGTGCCTCCGCTGCAGGGTATAAAGCCTATTCTTCGCTGTCGTCTCTCGGTTGGGAAAGTGCCTTTAGCGGCGGGTTTTCGATAGCTAAGGACGCTGCAGTCGGTTCCATTGCCCTCGCTGAACAGGCAAACAATGAACTCGCCGCCCAAATCAGCGCATTAACGCTGTTTTCGCAAACTTATCAATGGGCATTGGCAGCGATGGCGATCATGGTTATCGTGCCAGCGGCCTGGCACTCGCATAACGTCAGAAAAAGAATGAAAAGAGATCAGCGCCTTTAACAGAGTTTGATGGTGGTGCAACAATTAGGTTTAGTAAGTATTGGTCTGAGTGCCTCCGGTGCTATCAAGGGGGCTTCAACCTCGCTTGCACTGGGAATTAGATAAACATTAATGCCGTTAGGACACTTGTCGGTTGAGCGCGCTAGTACGCTCTTTGTACGGTTTCTTTCTGTTTGTACGGCGCAAAATAGCTTATTTTTTTGCAAACCTCTGGTAGCCGTTCTGCAATATCCGGCTGAAGAAATCGTTGGCTCGTCATATACTGTGCGAGCATTGCAACGGTTGCCAGCGCTTCATCCGTTGACATTGCTAGCAAAATAAGGGCCTGAATCATTTAATGCGGGAACCGGCATTGTGCTTGTTAACTTGTCGGCCGAAAAGATGGTGGGCACATCGGGTGACTCCATTAGCCACCCATAGTAATCAAGCCATCCTGACGGGCTGCCCTGATCGACAACGGTGGTGACACAGGCCCAGGTGTAGCTGGACAGGATTTCTAGCGGATTTTCCTTCAGCCACCGTTGTTCCTACTAATAACCTGTCACTCTGGTTGCATCAATGATATCGGGTCTGGCAAAGGCTGAACCTGATTGATTCAGGTAAATATGGATATCAACTAGCCCAGATAAGACCCATGCGCCTTTCAGAAATATCTGCTCATAGCGCGCGTTTACCTAATGGCTGCCGGGAATGATGGCGTCGATCCTGCCGTTACGGCTCAGAAGTATAGCATCTCTCACAGGCTCCTCGGTTTGCATGGTGATGATATTGGCGTGGACAAACGCGGTGGCTTCATCAGAATAAGTTACTGGGGCCACCTGAGCATGAGTGTCACGGGGTATTTTATGACGAATGGTACTAGCAGTCGTAAAAGGGGCTTTATTAGTCGTTCCTGTACTTAAACTGGGTATTGAATGAGCACGTCCGACCATCTTGCAGAAAAGAGGAGCCGAAAGCTTAGCGGTCGCCTTTTATTACCCCATAAATTCCCTATAAACGCTTCAAAGCTTCTGTTGCTTTTGTTTTAGTAACGGCAACGCTTTTGATAGTCCTTTGTTTTGTATTAGTTCTTCTGCCTTGCTAAGACTCAACCGGGCCTGAACGGTATTTCCTGTTGCAAGGTAATAATCTGCCCAATCTAGGTATCCCTGTGTCACCCCCAGCGGGCAGTTCAGCATTTGCTGATACGTCATTGCATTGGAAAAATGCGATTTCGCCTGCTCAGCATTACCTACCGACAGGTAATAGTGGCCAAGCATTGAATTGGAATAGGCGACATATAACCAGTCTTCATTTTCACGGGCGCTATTAAAGGCATCATTGAGTGCGGCATAAGCGTTCGCATCCTGTAAAGCCAGTAGTGCAGAGGCTTTCAAATAGAGGGCTCTGGAGAAAAGTGCATCGCTACGGTGAGTGTTGTCCAGCGATAACATGCGATTCACCGATGCTAAAGCCTCGTCAATGTTCCCTTCAAGAAGACGGGCTCTAGCAAGCCAATAGTAGGCGTCGGGCTGTTCTGGCATTGCAATAATAGCGCTTTGGAGAAACGAAGCAGCGGATACTATGTCGCCAGCAGCCATCAATTGCATCGCGTTGAACATCAGCGTGTTGTTAAACTGCGTTTCAAAAGAAATATCGCGCTGTGAGGGCGATAGTTTGAATCTGGACTGCAATTCGGCGACTAAACCTGTGAGTAACTGGTCGGTGGTTTTGCCATGCAGTACGCCGTGTTGCCGGCTCTGACGCTCAAATATTATATAAGTAAGGGTATATTCACCAGGAACGCCACTGAATTTTCCATCAATGATCAATGAGGCTCCGGATACACCGAACAGGTCATCAGCAGAATTCTGTCCCGGTTGCTTTCTGGTCAGGATATCAAGGGTGTCATCGGGCTGAAAAACGGTCAGGTCGGTTTGGTTGTGAAACTGTCGAATGACCGCGTCCATTGCGCCGAATCGCAGCCAGCGCATCTGTGCATCAAGGTGACTGGTGTCAAATGGCAATACCAGCAGGGCATGGTGGGCAACTTCAAGATCATCAACTCTGTCGCCAGCGCCATTTTGCGATGACAATAAAGTAACAAGCACGACAGCTATTGCCACGAGAAACAAGATAGCCTTTGGAAGTCGCCACTTCATTGCCTGTGCTTTTTCAACTACATCTGGAGCGCTTTTTACATCGTCTGATGATACTTCCTGTTCAACGGAAGGTGCTGGGCAATCAATCAGCCAGACATAACCGCGGCGAGGGTACGTCCGAATAACCTGATGGGGAGCAAATGCTTTTCTGATTTCGTTCACCGATTGAAACACTGCCTGATCTTCCACTACGCTATCAGACCAGATGGCACTGAGAAGTGCTTCCTTACTGACGACTTCGTTGGTATGACTGGCAAGGTATTGCGCCAACTGAAATGTTTTGGGGCGCAATGTTTTGGTTGTTTCACCAATTGTCACCTCGCCGGTATCAGGGCTAAAGTGTGTGTATAACGATGGCAATGTCAGGCTCCAGAAAAACTGTGTTGCCCGGGCTTTCCGAGCTCAGAGGTTGACGCAATAATAGCGCAACAGACGAGTGCAGTACTACATCAGCGTTGATTTTCTGGCGACGAGCAGGGCGCTCTTTGTGTTGCAGGCGCCAGAGATGAACGTTCACCAGCTCGTGCGCGACTTAGCTGACGACTGCTGACACTTTTTCTTGTTTGCTTTCGAGCCCCTTCCGGAATATCTGATTTGAGTTTTACTGGCGCAGCTGCGATTACGCTTGCATGGTATTCACGAATGGTTGTATCGAGAGAGTTTCTGTTGATATCTGACGATGTACAACCGGTAAAAAGAGACAATGCGGTGCCCGAAAGTAGCGTATTTTTTAGTGTATATAACATCAATTTTTTCTAGTAGATGATGAAAGATTTAGCCGTGAAATACGGCGCTAGCCAAACACCAGATAATCCAGATGGCGCAAAATGCTCAACAGCCACCCGGAGTGTTCATGCGCCTCTTTGCTGAGCGTTTTCAAATCGGAGCGATCAAAGATGCGGCCTTGCTGGATCACCATTTCAGGTTGGCGAAGTGTGGTCAATGAAATAAGTGGGTTCTCTTTTAGCACGAGCATGTCGGCCTGATAGTGAGGGGCTAACTGACCAAGCTGATTGTCCAGAAAGAGGACTTTGGCGGCCTGCGTGGTGGCTGCCTGAAGAATGCTAAAATGATCTATGCCTGCTTCGGCCATCAATAATAACTCGTCAACGGAAGCAGGACCCGGTAGCCCGGTCAAAGCACCGGCATCAGAACCTAGTCCTAACTCAACCCCCTGTTCGTGCATCAGTCGGGTCAGCTCATGAAAATAGGCATCGGTTTTAAGATTGTATTGTGCCAGTTCCGATGAGGCGTTCAGCCAGCGTTTAAATGAGGTTTGCTCATAAATAGTTCGGACAAAAGGATTCATACCATTAAGGTCTACTTCAGCTAAGTAGCCCTGCTTTTCATTGCTCAGTCGGGTTAATTCCCGGTTCACTGCCAGCGTAGGAACCAACGTAATTGTGTATTCAGACAGAAATCGAGCAGCAGCAAGCGCTCCCTCAAGGTCGTGTTTTTGATGCAAAAAACCATCGTATATCTCTTCGGTGTGCTCAAACGTTCGCAATGAAGCATGTAGCTCCGGTGAACTGGCCATCAATGCATAAGAGGGGTGTCCTGCTACCGCCACGCCAAGCTTATTTGCTTCATCGAGTATGGCCTGGTAAACAGCGGCATTAAGCCCTTCATAAACCTTGATAAAATCATAGCCTTCGCGGATGAAATCACGCACTGCTTTGCGTGCAACCATTGGGTTGTCAACCATAAAGTGAGATAAGGGGTCGCCTTGTGCCACGCTATTCATAATCGGGGAAGACGTGATAAGGCGGGCACCAAACCACTTTCTGCTTTCGAGCTCTTTTTGCCATTTGAGATGATAAGGAAAACCACCCATATTTCTGACTGTGGTGACGCCCGCAGCCAGCGCGGATTTTGCGTAGCTCCGGTCCAAGATGTGAACGTGTAAATCTATCAGGCCCGGCATAACATACTGTCCGTCTCCATCTATAACCTGAAGATCATCTGGAAAAGTTGCTGCGTCAGGAGCAATGTTGGTTATTTTGCCGTTTTGAACCACTATGGTTTGGTTTTCAAGTATGTTGGCATCGCGCATCGTCAGCACATTGACGTGACGTAATACAAAACTATTAGAATGGGCGCGGTTAAGTGACGTTGTACCACTTTCAAAGGTCTGAAAGCTCCATAGCGCCATTACCGTCACTGCCAAAAGACAGATAAAAAGCATTAGTTTGCCCAGCCAGTTTGGTCTGGCAAAATGAAGATGTTGACGTTTCATAGTAATTGCTTAGGTTATCTTCGCGGATACCTGTAACCTAGCAAAACCGGTTATTTCTGCGACCAGAATCATGATTCTGGTCCTTTTAAGTATTGCGTTGGGGATAAACCAGTGTGCTTTTTGAAGGCTGCGTTAAACGACGATTTGGAACTGAAGCCTGCATCCAGGGCAATATCCAGTAAAGCTCTGCGGTCAGACGCCTGGGCACCCTGAATAACCTCGTTGATGCGAAGGCCGTTGATGTAATCGGCAAAGCTCATTCTTCCTCCCTGGTTAATGGCCCAGGAGATGTCCTTTACAGACAGACCCGTGTGGTTAGCAAGATCCTGCAACGCCAGTCGGGGAGTCCGAAACAGTTGGGTCTGCTTGATGGTGTCATCAAGCTCAGAAAAAATGCTTTGCGCCTGATCATGGGAATCGTGAGCTGGGGCTTTTTCGTTTTGCTCAAACTCACTCAAGCCTGAGAACACTTCAGATTGTCTGACCAAGCCAACAATCAAACCGGTTAACAGTAATAGCAAGACAACCTGATCGGTAAAATACCACTGGTTTCTTATTTGGTAGGGCAGGTAGGGCTGCAGGTTAACTCTGATAACCTCGGCGACGATTATAAAAGAAAGTATAAACAACAATCGGAAGAGCCAGCTGAGTTCAAGTCGTTCAGGATCGGAGCGCCGTTCCTGAATAGCGCGCTTATACCGGATGAGCATATGAAGTGAAACGGCCAGATAGGTAAGCTGACTGAGTGCGCCGACTGCCAATACCACGGTAATGTGGTGAGTAAAGAACAACGCGATACAGGCCAGAGAGAAATGCCAGATATCCGACATGCTCATAGGACGATCGGGCTTGAGCAGGATCCGGATAAATAAATAGAGCGCCGGTCCGCTGGTCAGCGATAGTGCTGGCGTTACCAATATAAGATTTGTAGTGAGTCGCAACTCTTCGAGGAGGTTAAACAGCATCACCAGTGCGTGGACAGAAAATGCTAAGACAACACCGGTATAGCGTTTTTCACCATGTAGCATGGCAACGGCCAGCAAACACGTAAAGACAGACAGGATCTGAATAATGTTTACCGGGAGTAAGGGCACTTCTGTCAAAACCACGTTCTATTTTCCTTTTTTTGTATCAGGCAGTCAGGTGGCGCTATTGCACTTCAGTAAAGACTAACTCATCTAACTGCCAGCCAGCATCACCGGTAGTCAGCGTCAGTGTCTGTTCGCCAGCATTAGCTGAGAAAATAAAGCCGTACTCGTCACCCAGTACATTAGGCTGGTACTGCACGACCATGCTAACGGTACCGGCGTGATCATCGCAGTCCTCTATGCCGATAAGGTTGATATAGGAGCTGCCATACTTGGTCTGAGCAAAAGATTCAGCGCGCTGATCAGCAATATTAGCGTGCTCACATACGGGCGCCGAGTTATCGGCAAAATTGACACCGAGGTACTCCCACTCAGCTTCGGACAGCAACCGGTAGGGTTTACTGGTTTTCTGGCTAAGCCAGTTTGTATAGGCAACAGCGGCATCGTAGCCAATGCATGACAAGGGTTCATACAAACTGGTGTTGATGCCGTTATCATTCCAACTGCCCGCTGAGTCCTGTTCAAACCACCAGTAGCCAATCTCGTGATAACACGCAGAAGGTGCAGAAAAGCCGGTATCTTTTATAAACTGGGCAAATTCGAGCCGTGTTACTTCAAATTTACCCACCCCAAAAGCATCAAGACTGACCAGAGTCATGGGCGTTGTATCTTCAAATTCTGTTGGCCCCAACGTCACCTCGCCCGCCGGCACTAAAATCATTGGCGGTTCCATTGGCTTACTGATGACTGCAGCGCTGACAAAGAAAAGAAGCAAGGGCGGGATATGGCGGATTATTGCAAAAAGCATATTCATGGGTCTGTTTTTATTCCGTTTAATTAACCGGAATTTCGATAGAGGGGGTACATAAAAGGTTCTCACAGAATGTGTAAACAAATTTTATAATTTCTATACATCTCACAAAAATAATGACTTAGCAATATTTTAATAGCGAAGATCCACACAATTTTAGGTTGATTGTTCACAACCTACGTCATGGCGGCTATGTAGCGGTTCACTTGCTACTACCTGTCACAAGCGTAACTCTTTTCTTACTCATAACTTCTCAGTCTAATATTCATATTGTCGTCATTATAGAAAGAATTAAGCGTTTAAATAAGGTTTTAATAGACTTGTCATGCTAATTTGTCGACAACTTTTAATTGTGTGAGGTGAAGGTTTGGATTTTTACAACATTGCCGGGACGGTAAATACAGTATTTATATTCGTTAGCTTATATGGTGTATTTTCGCAATTGAGAACAATATGGAGAAGAAAAGCCAATAGTGATGATAACGTCCGGCCTACGGAGCTTTTGTCTTTGAACCAACTTACAGTAAGTTATTTGGCCTATTTATCTTTTTTCGTATACGGCTACTCGATAGTGCCGTTTAATCACTATATTGTCTGGCCCAGACTGATAGCGTCTGTGCTGGTACTACGGATCATCATGGAAATCTTGTTAGATAGAAAGTCAGCAAAATCTGCAGTAAGCTTTGCGGTCGCGACTATTAGCCTCATTCTCGCATTTGTCGGCCTCTTCTTTGGTGAAACTATCTCTGACGAGGGAAAATTGATATCTACCACCATCATACTCGTTGTTTCATTTTTAATTGCTCAAGGCTACTATCATCAAATCAGGCTCATCTATAAATCCGGTAACACAGGAGCGGTCGATCTTAAGATGAGCCAGTTCATATTTATGATGGATATATCCACGATTGTATTTGCTTTAAGTATGGGGTTAGCAGAAGGCTGGCCGCTATTAATCTTGGCCGTTACTAGCGGTGTCACCAAGCTAATTATAATGTATCTGTTTAGATGGGTTAATAAGAGTCCGCTTGCTGCAAAGCGAAGGAGTACCGAGCTACCCAGAAGTAGCTAATATAAATTACTCCAGATACTTGAGGGGCAATGAAGCTAACTCAAAGTTTTGTTTTAGCTGAGAACTAGAAGTCTGCTACCGCTTATTTCTGCTATTAACTATTGAGTATGCTGAAGGTTCGTTTGACGTACAAAGTGATCGTTCAGCCGCAGGTTTCTGATGGTCGCCTTTTGGCACTAAGCTCGTATACATATTTGAAGAGGGTACGGCTGCTGATGCGGTCCACTTGCCATAGCGGGGAAATGAGCGATCGGTTTCGACCGAAGCATGCATATTGCCCACCTGGCGTCTTTTGCAAGTTGACTTGAATCCTCTTCCACTTTTAGATTCTGCATGAGCTTCAAGTTACTTAAAAAGTTACCATTTGCAATTAGCTTAATATCACAAGTGGAACAACAACCGTTGTTGCAACACCATCTTGCGCAATCCTTTCGTCAATCTTAAATTCAAGTTTTATCATATTGCAACAAATTTCAGCTAGTCTCATCACAAAGTTATGATTAATCGTTTTCGGTTCTCCTATTACAAATATATACCGCTTTAACTATCCCTTAAAATAATATAGCTCACATCTAATCAAGCCTACATCAACAACAACTAATTGATACGTCAATCATATTATCCGCTCGCCAATAATAATTTGGCTTTGATTTAGGGGGATAGGTCACCGTGAATCGAGAAGTGACTTCATCTACACAGAATTTGGCATTGTGCGCCATTGTGTTTATGTATAAGCATATCTTCGAAAAAGAGTTAACGCTTCTACCCGATGCAGTGAGAGCTAGAGCACCTACTAGAGTGCCGACTGTACTCTCACACAAAGAGGCGCTATCTATCATTGGACTAATGACACCCCAATATCAACTCATGTTTTCATTGCTATATGGCAGCAGCCTGCGAAAAGCAGAGTTACTTAAATTGCGTGTCAAAGATATCGATTTTGAGGCTAAGACAGTATTCGTGTTTAGAGGAAAAGGCGGTAAAGACCGCACTACCATGTTACCTAAAAAGCTGATTGAACCATTAAAAGCACAGTTAGAAAAAGTACGCGGCATCCACATGAAAGATATTGCTGAGGGAAGCGGGATGACGAGCTTGCCGCCAAGCCTAGCAAGAAAGTACTCGAATGCTGTAAAAGAGTTTAAGTGGCAGTATTTATTCCCATCAACCACTCGATGTGAGCACCCTTATGACGGTTATTACTGTCGGCACCACCTTCACAGTACAGCATTGGCAAGAGCCTTGAAGTTAGCTGTCAGAAAGTCTGACGTGACAAAGCATTTTACTGCTCATACATTCAGGCATTCCTTTGCAACACAGTTGCTTATGGCCGGCGCGGATATTCGTACCGTGCAGGAATTACTGGGTCATAACGACCTAAGAACAACACAGATTTACACCCATGTGATTGGATAACATTCATCAGGGGCGATAAGCCCATTTGATATTGATTAGTGTGTGCGGACGACCGTCCGCTTTTCTAACGCTGAGTATCAATAGCAATGGTTTTGTCTAATAAGACACCAGATAACGGAATGTATTTTTTTAGTCTAAACATATGACAAAATGCCTAAATTGATTTTTCCCAATGACCGCAATTGGATGGTAACTGCCATTCAAGAATGCCTTCTTCAACGTCGCCTTCTGGCACATATCGAAATCATGAACTGTGCGTCCTGAATGTCCATTGTTTGTCTGAAGCTGCCTGTCAGATGACATCTTAACCTACATCTAAAAGTGCTAGATCAAATATGGGCTACTAAACGTAACAATGCTAGTACCGAGAGGCCAGTTTTGAATCAGTATCGATCATTTCTTACCGGCGTCTTTTATTGCTAGGTACACAATTTTTCTTGTTAAATCATCGCAGGGAATATTTTTCATTTTTTGATGCCTTGCGGATACCGTTGTGTCAACTTCACCATTTACGTACACATTAGGAATTTTTTCAACAGCTATGCTTTGTTAACAATAACTGCATTTCAGTATTTTTCCTCCAACCGCTCAAACATCTAAACCTATCGATACTTTAGTACTTGTGCTTCATTTTAGATGTTGCTTGATTTTAAAAGCTTCAGCATTTCAGCATTTAAGAGTTTAAATTTATAAAATCTCGGAGTTTTATCCTCTAACTTTTCCTCTCCATTTCTGCTATCGATAAACCATTCTTTTTCGATAATCCACTGGAATGCACAACGTACTGATGTGGTCATCTCGTTTTTGTTTTCAGGGATACCAAAATCAGTTCTGATTCTGGCTTTTTGTGATTCACTTCTATCGGTATGAAGCTGGAGCTGAAGGGGAAGGATTAAATTCCATTCTTTGTCAAAATCTAAGGTTTCATGGGATAGAGCTTTATATGTTTTCTCTCCAAAATGCTCAACAACATCAAACGCCCTTGAAAAATGGAAATTCTTAAAAAATACCTTATTTTCGTCGTCTCGATGATAACCTCTAAACATCCAATTAACCCCATCGTGCATCATTGCAAGAGGAATGATTGTTCGCCTATGATGATTATCACTGTTTTCTGAACGGTACTCACAACTAATAGCGTATTTACCTTTAATTGCTCTTGTAATTTTCCCAATAAAATTAGTTGAGAGATTGTTAGTTACTTTCCCTATTTTTTCAAAGGGGATTATAGTTTTGGCCGGTAGAGAGAGTTTGTTCTTATTGAAACCATTAGCTAACATGCCTAATGCTGTTTCTGCGTCAAAATCTATGAGAGGTTCATAACTATCTCTTACAATAGCATTAGCTCTTACACTTCTGTTGTACACAATATTTCTTTTACAAATATTACTGTAATCAGCTAGAACTTTTGAAGCCGCCGCATCAGATAAATTGAACATTTCACCGATGTCAGAACGTTTAACGATACCAGTGAAGCGCAACATAAAGTCGATGTATGCAAGGCGATCTGCAGTATTTGTATATTGTTCTTTTAGGTCTTTATAGGTAAGCATTATCAGTATATCTAGTCATGTATGTGGCTTAAATACTACTTCACTAATGTCTTAGAGTCTACTTTCGTATTTTGATTTCGGTCTTTGTTGTTGATTTTATGCTATTGAGTTTCCATTTTAACTTATAAAAACTTTACGCAAGAATTGACTTGGTTGTTTTTTGATCGTAAGATTGATCATAGTTGGAGAATTGGTCTCTAACATATAGATCCTAATGAAGAAAGGAGGTTGTATATGGCAACTAACGGAAAAGTCGGTGATAACCGCCGTTGCGGAGCTGTTCGAAAACGATCGCAAACTCAAACTGGTTCAGGTCACTGGGTCAAGCGTGATGCAAACACCGGACAATTTATGGACGTCAAAAGTGATCGGAAGCCGTTCAAAGGAGTTAGAAGGGAGAAATAAAAAAGCACTTATCAGTGTTACTGAAAAGTGCTTTTTTTGTGAGGTGATTTATTTATCTGCGCCAACAGAAAGAATAAGACACGACACTGAAGTGCTTGTCCATTGAAGAACAGCCTATCAATCTTTAAGAGTCATGATAGTACATGTCTTTGATGTTCACCTCAATATTTTGAGCCGTTTCTTAGATAAAAATGTGGGAAGCGGTAAGTTTTTGCTCGGAATTAGCCTGTTTTTTAGGCTTACCCTATCTTAGAAAATTTATTGAGGTAACTACTAATGAGTAGAAAAGATTTACTAAACGATATTACTAGTACTTTTCAGGGGCTTGGGTTTTCTGAAAATACTAACGAAAAGCCAATGACGTACCAACGAAATGTCAAATATCCGAGTATTTTCTCGGATAAAAGGGACTATGCACATTTTGTCGTTCATACACCAATACGCACAATTCAAGTTGTTGTTAAGTATCAAGAATCTGCCGGCACTGCTATAGAGAAACTTGGATATACAGTAATGGACGCGGCACGCTCTGCATACGATGATTACTTAGTCGTATGTGGTGGATGTGAGCTATTGAAACATGACAGGGCCATTGAATTTTTAAATTCTTACCGGTCATCAGCACCTAAGCTGACTGCTATCACTGTGAAAGACATTGTTGCTTTTATAGGTCCAGATTTAGGCCGTTATGCCGCTTAAGTTAAGGAGCATGTAGTGTGCCGTTTCTGGCACACTACCATAATTACACATGTAGCAGGCCTATTTTCAGAAGGTACTGTCCTAATTGTCTTATGTTAATAGAAAATCTCTTCTTTAATGATCAGCAACCAATTAACCTAGTATGCTTTTACAGACAAGTTCTTACGCACTAATGGATGCCAATGAGCTTCAATGAGAGTGCGAGCGCAGTATGTGCAATGAGAAACTGTCAGATTTGCGCAAGCTTTCTAGCAATTTTGTTAAATCAAATGTTGCCTACTCCACACAAGCGTGTGAACACCAAGTGATTTCGATGTGACGATACAAGATAAATTAGACATGCTATTCATTTGTTAACTGGTACTCTAATTCTGCCACTCTCTGTTTGTACTCTTCGATGGTTAATGCAAAAGAATTGTGCTGGCTAGCCATATTGGATAGCCTTTCACGAAGCTCAGCTACTTCGCTCTTGTACTTTCTTTTCAATTTAATTTCTTTTTTGAGTCGTAACCTCAGTTTTGAAAGAGCGTCTGAGGAGTGTTCGGGTATCATACTCACTGAATAGCTTTGTTTTTTTAAAGCCCAAATTTTTTCGACAATATCTTCGTAATAGTATATTGAACCGCTGCCTAGGCCTGCTTCCTCCTCAACCGCTTTAACCGAGAGCTTTTGGGAGTACGGGACAATTGTTGTGGCTTTATTCAGTATTCTGTCTAGAGCCTCTTCAATCCTCGCTCTCGTAACTTCTGATTTAGTCATCATTTCCCCCGTCTTGTTTGTACTCAGAAAATGGAATGTTAAAGAAGTGCATGACTCGCTCGGCTGCTTTAATTTGTGAAAGGTAATGGCTTTCAATAGAACTAGAAAAAGAATCTATACTCTTAAGGTATTTTATCTGCTGGATACATTGTTGGTGTCTTATTGACCAGCCCTTCGCTTGTTCTTCATCTATTAACTGATTTTCACATTTAAAACAATTTGCTGGTGAGGCGACCTTGCTCATTTGGCATTGATATCCTGCTAAGCAATAGGAGTGTAACGTTCCTACAAAGTCTATTCTGCCAGCTTTAACGTGATTGTGAATTTCTTGCCAACTTTTATGCTCTGTTGGAATTGACCCTCTATCTTTCATTATTTCAAGGCCGCGCTTGCCAAATAATTTATCTTTTCGGTTGTACCACTTAAAAACAGTTTCAGTAATAACTTCATTACGAACATTTTTTATCAATTCTGACAGCTCGCTATCGGTATTAATCCCTCTAAGTACTGCTGCCGCACCGCCTTCTTCGTACCACTCACTGGTTGGTATATCCAAATGTTTAAACTGTTCTTTAACGGCTATCGTGGAACAGAGGTTGTGGCGTCTTACAAATACGGCAAAAGTTCTTCGAAATTGATGAGAAGTAATGGGCCATATATATCCAAGTGCAATTTTTTTATTAGATAAAACAGAGTTTTGGTTTGGGTTGATCAAGTAAAATTCTTCAAGGGCCTCGTCATCTACAATTGCTCCTGCCTCTTTAGCTATCTCATTAAATTTGTTGCGAAAATGCCCTTCATAGATGATCTTTGGAGCTTCACTTTTCTTTGTTTGAGTAAGCCATAAACAACTCGCCTCGTGGTTTTTCATCGGGTCTGGATGATTGAACAGTTGTTCTCGCATATATTGCGTCAATGCCTCAGCGAGTGAGATGGCGTCTCCTACGATAGTTGTTGTTACCCACTCAGATAGTTGTCCTCGTCCTTGTGTCATCTTGTGGTGGTATGATTGTACAGTGTGAATGATTTTACCGTTGTACGTTCTAGTCTTAAAACTATCGGGATGCAAAGAGTACAGTTCGCTGCGTCGCATTCCTGTAAATGCTGCGCAAACGATATAACAAGCGGCCTGGATTTTTGATAACCACGACTCAAATTGTCGCCAGGGTAAAATATGTTTTTCTAATGGCGTCCCTTGAAGATACAACTCAATAATGGATGAGTAGCTCTGAGGCTTAGCTTTATTTACCTCTACCCTATAGTCTGCGGAATTTGGGGTTAACCACTTCCAACTCCCGTCATTTATTTTGCGATCAACAACCTTTTTGCCTACTTCGTAATTTATGCGCAACTCTCGTATCAGTTCACTTAGCAAAACTCTATACGGATAGAGTTTTTCAATATAATCGATTGCTCTCGAATAAATTTTCTCCATGATACTTGTAGGCATAGCGTAAAACTGATTTGGTTTAGTCTTTTCAACCGCGCAGCATTCAATTGCTAAGGCTTTTGTGCTTTGATCGGTAGGGATTACTAGGCCTATGGGAAGAATGTGATCCGCCCTTTGTACTTTATTCAACATGCTGAATATCTGGACGGTGTTGCCATAACTGTATTGCAAAGATGTTAAGTATGTACAAAATTCATAAAACAAAACGGCATGCGACAGTTTGGAAATGCTAGCCCATTTCATTTTTTCCAAAAACTTATAGACTTGTAGCAACTTACTGTGCTGAAAGATAATTGTTGATGGCTTCAGTGGGTAAGAGTTCCCTCTGCCTGCATTAGTGTAAAGCCAAGAAAAACAAATCATTTTCAGCTCTGTAGCAAGTTCAAAAGAACTGATCTCTGAAAAAGTGATTTTATCCTTGTTGGTTATCTTTCTATCTATGTAAGCAGATAAAATCCACTCTTCATCGCCAAAGTAGCTAACTGTAGTCCCCGCATGGTCTTTAGTCACTGGCACGTTATCTAGATACTTGAAGTCCAACTTACTATAGGATTCAAGTACTTTTTGAAAACCATCGAGGTTTTCATTCACTACATTTCCAGGAAGACTAAGAAGTATTTGCATCGTGCTCTCTAAAAGTTGTAATTTATACCTTCAGGCCAAATGGGGTGACGACCTTCCTGTTTGAGCTTTTTAGTTGCTTTACGGCGTACCTTCGGGTCAACGCTAAAAATACACAAGTCTATTTTTTCAACCAGTGAAGCAAAGTTTCTAACGAACTGAGAATGACTTTTATGGTCGATAATTGACTCCTCAATTACTTCCCGAAAACTCATTAAGCACCAAATATCCTCAACTTCTTCGATAATTACCTGATTGGGGCAATCGAAGCAATTCAAGATATCGGCACAAGCCAAGTGATCAACATCAAAGTGCATTGGACTTAAATTCATTTTTCGTTTGTAAACACTAGCTTGTTTACCGAAAGGAGAAATACATCCAGAACCAAGAGCTGTCTTTTGAGAGTGCTTATTTAAGTCACCATACTTAGCAAGAAATTGCTCATAGGGAAGTACTTCAACATCCAGTTTCGATTTTGCATAGCTTTTCGCCTGGGCAAGGTCAGAACATCGTGCAACAGCTTCCAATGTATGAGTGGCAGCTTGTAATTGCTTTTTATTTTCTATCGGATTACCCGTAGTATAGTGCTGACGGAGAGTCTTTGGTGTATTGCCTAATAAAATAGAAGCGCCAGCATAGTCGCCTGTTAAATCTAAGTATCGAGCACTGCCAGTCGCCCTGAATCTCTTTGCCATAGGCCTGAGCGGTAGGTTGTCATCCGTAACTAAATTAAAGGTGGATTGGAGCCAAATACTAGTATGTTTTAGATGACTTGGTTCAAGAGGCTTTAACTTGCCCCTACAAGCCATAAAAAACAAATGCTCGTTATTCGGCGCGATAGTGTGACTTAACTTTAAGAGCTTCTTTATGAATCGCAGTGAATGTTTTGGTACATTTTGACGATTGTTTTCTCCAATTGATATTGTTACGTACTTATTCGCTCTGGCTTTTAAAACGCTTTGTGAGTAAATGTGTTCTTCGTTGAAGTTACTTTCCCTAAACTTTTTCATAGATAATAAGGACGTCATGTTTCCCCAGGTAAAATAAGACATGAGGAAATAACCAAGTGAAAAACATTTTGTGATGGCCCCCGCAACTTCTATTCTCCGGGGCCCGAAAGCAATTTCTGCAGTTGCAACTCTTGGCTCTGTGTACAAGTGCAGTTCTGGAGTGCTGAGTATTTGTTCAAAGAGCTTATTAAACGTTGAGTAGATTGGTTTTAAAAGGGACTTGAGTTCAAAGTCTGAATAGCCCTCCGTAGGGTTCAGCTCGCGTCTGAAAAGACCTCTCGGAGAAAACCAATCCTTGCAAGGTAACCCTAGTATAGTAAGCATGCACTTTATAGAACTTGTTCTTTTTCGAGCTGTATTGACGTTCAAGGAGCCAAGCCTCACTTTTTCGACCTGATGCCTTTCCCACGCAACTATGGACTCGCGTGTTTCCAAGTCGAGATTCGATGAATCTACAAATTTTACATATCTTACAAGATCATTGACGTACCCAAATTTCGTCCTGTCTGAGTAGGTTTGATCATCATAAAGAGCTGTAAACCAGCGTCGAACAAGTTCGTCTCTATTTGCATGTTTACCACCAGTTAGTTCCTTTTTTTTTGGCACATTGAAGTATCGAAATCTATTGAAGTCGAATTGCTGATACCGAGCTATCCCTACTTTCAAACTAATGATGAGGCTTTTATCTTGCTCAGATTGACTCATATAGCGACTCTTCAAGAATGGTATCTAGAAAGCTTGCTGCTTCTCTAACGTTTTTTTTACGCTCCAAGAAGTCGACGTACTTCCAAGTTGTTGCTTCACTACTGTGTCCCATCCATGCCATCATTTGTGTTACTGCGTCTTTTTGCATCCCTATCTCTAAAAGCGATGCAAGGCGGTACGTACAGTACGTGGCTCTGAGGTCATGAGTGGTATGAGAAAATAGCGAAGACGTTTCACGCTCAACAGCGTTTCTTAATCTTCTAAACGATTGCTGAACGTTGTTAGGACTAAATGGAGCACCTGATTTCGAGACTAGCAAAAATGAACTATTGTTCTTTATGAGCCTTAGCCTGCGCCTTTTTGATTTTGCATAGCCAACAAGTAGAGCTCTGAGGCTGGGAGAGATTTCGACTTTTCTTTCTTTTCCATACTTTGTAGCTACACCATTCATCGGACCAATTTTCACTTCTGATTTATCGGAAAACTCAAGTTCCAACGCTAAACATAATGGGAAAGTACATGCTTCCTGTAATCTCAAACCTGATTGTACTTGCAAGAGTTGATGGATTATAAACTCTATGTTGAACGTGGAGAGTGCTTTCGCAAAGGGCTCTAGCTCATTTTTTGATAGCGGATTGAGTGATTGCACTCGCTCTTTTAAAGGAACTTTTACGCGAAGGTCCGTGCTACTGACAATGTAATGAGGGTTAAGATGATTCATCATTCCGGTGTTTCTGATTTTCACCATCTCGTAGTCAAATGGTTTACCGGATTCGTTAACGTTAAGAAATTTTTGGTGAATACACCACTCGTAAAACTTTACGACATGCCTCATGTAAAGAGATGCCGTAGAGAACTGGATTTGTCCTAGCCTTGCGTTTGTTAGTAAATTATCGTTTCTAAACCTATAGGTAGGTCTTAAATATTTAGCAGTCGGAAATTTATCCCAAGATAATGAGTTTTCTTCCAAGAAATTAAAGTAGCGCTTTAAAGCACGAACCGTGGAGTTTAAATCTTTCGCCTTCCTGTAGTTGACTAGATGATTTATCCAAAGATTTACAGGTGTAATATATTCGTGGTTTGAATAGTAAAAAGTTGGGATACCTTCCAGCTTAATATGCCCACTATTGGGTACCGAAAGGGGAAGAACAGAGAAGGGATTTGATTGAATCACGTAAGTCATGTACTACCCCGAATGAATCTAAGAATTTCTAAAGGGTAGTACATTTTCCAGAAAGTGCTCAGCTACAGTCTAACATTCCAGAACGCGATCTACATAGTAACAAATTCTTCGCCACTGGTAGGGTGAATAGCCACGCATGCATCAAAGTCAGCTTTCGTTGCGCCCATCTTAATTGCAACAGCAAAACCTTGCAGAATTTCGTCCATGCCATGACCAATACCGTGTAGGCCAACTACTTTTTCATCTTTACCTGCACACACCAACTTCATTTTTGTCATCTGACGATGGCGAGTCACTGCAGTATACATAGACGCAAAGCTTGAGCTATATACTTTAATATTGTCCTCACCATACTGCTCAATGGCCTCAGGTTCTGTTAAACCAATCGTACCGATAGGCGGGTGGCTAAAGACAACCGTAGGAATGAGCGAGTAATCCATGTGTGCATCTTTTTGGCCGTTAAACAGACGTTCACTGAGCAGACGACCTGCTTTAATCGCCACCGGAGTAAGCTCGGCTTCACCGGTAATATCACCTACTGCGTAAACGTTTTTCGCTGTGGTATTTTGATATTTATCCACTTTTACTGTTCCGTCATCACTAAGCTCAACGTCAGTGTTTTCAATATCAATATTGTCGGTAGATGGCTTACGGCCAATGGCCCAGATGAGGCAATCGGCCTTTATCACTTCGCCATTGGTTAAATGCACTGAAAGCTCACCATCGTCAGCTTTTTCTACTTTTTCCACGCTGGCATGGTCATGTAATTTGCAGCCTTCAGCGTGGATCATATCTACCAAGGTTTCATGAATAATGGGGTCGAAATTTCTCAGTGGTGCGTGTTTGCGAACGACCAGGTGTGATTCAGTACCCAGCGCATGAAGGACACCCGCTAACTCAACACCTATGTAACCTGCACCCACAACGACGGCGCGCTTTGGCTGCTCTTTGAGAGCAAAGAAACCATCGGAATCAATACCGTACTCAGCACCTTCGATATCTGGAATGATTGGGCGCCCGCCAACGGCAATAGTGATATGGTCAGCGGTATACTTTTCCCCGTTTACCTCTACCGTATTGTTATCGATAAACTTGGCAAAACCGCGAATTAGCGTCACGTCATTTACAGTGAGTACACGGTCGTAAGATGCGTGGATACGCTCAATGTAGGCTTGGCGACTAGCAATAAGACTGTCCCAACTAAAGTGATTTACCGATAAGTCAAAACCGTATTCTGGCGCATAACGGTGAATGGCTTCTGCAATTTGGGCCCCGTACCACATGGCTTTTTTTGGAACGCAACCAACATTTACGCAGGTTCCGCCGATGTCTTTTGCTTCAATGATGGCGGCTTTTTTGCCGTGTTTAGCCGCGCGATTGGCAGAGGCAATACCGCCACTACCACCACCAATGCAAATATAGTCAAAATGTGTCATACAAAAAGCCTTTTTTGTGGGTTAGACGAGTACAAACCTCTAAAAATTCTCTACGCCTTGATGAGGTTCGCTCGCGAAGCAACGTCGACGCCAGTGCGTATCATATAGAATAGTATTCTAGAGACCGGAACTTGCTTCAAGGAATTTCAGATAAATAATCAATGGGGATGAGTTTAACTGGATAAAAGACAAAACGAGATAAACTTTATGTAAGTTACCATCTCGCTTTGCCCGATAGCCTTTTATTCACTTTAGCTATTTATAGGTGCAGAAAGGTTTTCTGGTTCAATTTGAATACTAAACGCTTTACCGCGTTCTTCTTCAAAGTGAATCAGTTTTTGTATCGTTGCATCGCTAAGTACGTGACCTTCAGGAAGTATTAGTATATGGCTATCGTTATATAAGTTTTGCGCCAAAATCATTCCAGACTTTAACTGTGACGCTTTTAACGAGGTGGACAGCAATTTAGACGTCGTTACGTCTTCCGCCTCTAAAAGAAAGTCAAGAAACTCACCATCATAGCGGGTATTTCGGTGCTTTTTCATTTCTAACTTTGCGTCACGGGGGCTCATCTCAATACCGCTCATGCGGCCAGTCACATGGCGCCAATAGTCGCGCGCTATAGCGAGTATACGCGCTCCGGCGGGGATCTCTTTGGCGACTTTATTGTAAAGTCCTGAACCATTATAGTGTTCAAATTGAAACTCAATGATATCTGAAACTTGGTTAAGTTCGTGGGCAGGCGCTAAGATCAGCGCAGCTTGCTTGGTTTGCGACAGGTAATTTTGTTGCTGCTGATACTTAAGTTTTGAAAATGGCGCTTTAAAGTCTTCCGTTTCTAACCCTAAAAGCCCTAATTCACATATCAAGCCCGCGTAACGGACATTCTTTATTTCATCTTTTTCAAAACGAGCGATGCGCGCAATTTTTGAGGCAAGTTCGCTTACTTCAATAGCGAACTTGCCATCAATGTTCGGATTAATACTAATTACATTAAAAAGCACCTGTTCCATCGCAATATTGTGTTTTTCAATCTTGTTAAGGGCGGCCTTTATTTGACGCGTGCGTTTTTGAACAACTTGTTCTAGGGATGCATTAACATCCTTTAACTTTTTATTCTGTAGTCGAGTCAGTTTCTGAAGGCGTAAATTTTCTGTTTTTAATTTTACCCTTTCTAGCCCTTCTTCAACGACCGCGATTAGCTCTTGATTATCCCATGGCTTTTGCAAATAGCGATGGATCTTGCCTTGGTTTACTGCCTTGATAGTTGACTCTATGTCTGCGTAGCCGGTGAGTACAACACGAAACGTTTCAGGGTAATTAATGGCTACTTGCTCTAATAGCTCAGCCCCGGACATCTGTGGCATCTTCATGTCAGAAATAACCACGTGAACTTCGGTTTGACTCATTAGCTCCAAGGCTTTTGCACCGCTGTCAGCAAGAAGCAATGTAATATCCATGGTAAATAGCGCGCGTTTTATCGCACGGAGTATGTTGGGCTCGTCGTCAACAAATAGTACCGTGTAGGTTGTTGCTTTTACGTTAGGCTCTGTCATAAATAATAATCCTTTTGCACGACACTATAATTGTTGTTTAAAGCAAAGCATAAAATCACTGATAACTCGCCCATTATTCGTGTTCTCCCTCACTATTGTTGTTTGACTCACCTGAGTCAATAGGAAGCATAAGAGTAAACGTACTGCTTTCACCTTCAATGCTAGTTGCACAAAGCGACCCCCCATGCTCCTGTGCAATGCCAAAGGAAATAGAGAGACCTAGCCCTGTACCTTGACCTTCAGGTTTGGTGGTAAAGAATGGGTTAAAAAGTTTATCTAGATGGCTAGCTGGAATACCGCACCCTGTATCTTCTACGCGAAGTTCAACGAAGTTGTTCACCGTACAAGTAGTGATGACAATTCTTCCATTTTTACCCGTTGCCTCAATTGCTTGTCCCGCATTGATTAATAGATTCGTAATCACCTGTGAAATTTTGCCCACGTTCATTGTTACATCTGGCACTCTGCCCAAATGGGTTTCTACTGTGCAAATATATTTAAGTTGATTGTTAACCATGGCTAACGTGGTACGAACACAGTCGTTGATATTATGCTGTTGCATTTGGTCGCTATCAACGCGCGAAAACAATTTAAGTCCTTTAACAATTTCAGCAACCCGATGAAGCCCTTCCTGCGAGTCAGCCAATAGTTCTGATATGTCTTCATTAATAAACGTCATATCCTGATTGGCTAGCATTTTTTCAAGCTCGCTAAGCGCAGTGTTTCTGGTTTTTTCATCCTTTGCTTCAAGCGCTGCGTTTATCTGTGAAAAAATCATTTGATACGTAGCAACATACTCGCTCAACGTGGCTATGTTGCTACCAACAAAGCCAACAGGGTTGTTTATTTCGTGCGCCACGCCAGCTGCCAACTGACCCACTGAAGCCATTTTTTCCGCTTGTAGCAACTGAACTTGGGTCTCTTTTAAGTCTTTATTTGCTTCCTGTAATTGGAAGTTTTTCTGGTTTAAAAGAGAGGTTCTATCTTGGACTTTCTCTTCAAGTAACGTGTTAAGTTCTTTCAACTCGTCTTGCGCACGTTGTTTTTGCTCATTTTCTTCTTTTAAGCGCTCAACCAATTGGTTAAATGCCTCTGCCAATTCACTTAATTCGTCTTTACCACGAACAGGTACAAACACTTCTTTGTAGTCATTGCTTTTGACCGCATCGCCTAAGTGTTTCGCACCCTCGTGTAATTGACGAAGCTGCAACATTAGGAATGAGCCAAGTAAGTATGAACAGAGCCCAACTAAGATAAATTCAAGTAGCGCTAGCGTAACAGTCCAGTTCTTAACTCGCGACACTGACTCAGTAACTGAAGCTATGTTCAACCCAATTTCTACATATCCGTAAAGCGTGTTGCCTACCATGATTGGAGCACGAGTATCATAAATACCATCGCCAGCTTCTGACACTGAATTATCGGCAATAAAATCACGGCTTAATGCTTCTTGATTGCCTTTTTCTACAAATATATTGCCATCCTTATCTTTAACTTTTACATAGGCGATATTGGGGTTAGTCAGTATTTCTGAGACATCGGCATCAAGCGATGCTAAGTCATAACTTAAAAATGCGTTCTTGGTTGTCGAAACAAAGAGTGACACTGTGGTGTCGGCAGATTTTTTTACATTGTTATCGACGAGATCGTTTAACAGTTGAAACACAGTAACGAGTAGTACTAGAAGCAATAAGGCTGCTATCGATGCTACCCCTGCTATAGTTTTTGTGCGTAATGAAAACTTCATGCTCAGTCTACTCATAGGTGAGGCCTAGATAACGATGCAATCCCGAGTGCCCTTACATCATCCCAGTCCTTGTCGTCAGACGCGGTAAAACCACTTAAGCCAATATTCTTCAAAAGCAATGATTTACTTGTGTCGTTAGATACTGCTATTAACGCATTAAGAATAGCTTGTCTGTCGGCTTCTGCCATATTTGGGTGGGTCACAATAGGGTGGGGTGTGTAACCCTCGCTTGTCCAGAGAACTCGCAAATCCTTTCTTACATTCTCTGGCAACGTATTAAGAGTGCGCATAATACCACCCCCGGCACTGAAAAAGTTACGTTGTACAGCAAGATAAACGGAGTCATGTGAATTAACATACCGTGGGATAAACGGGATATCGTTGTTGCGAAGGTGCGCGCTTGTAATAATAGTCGCAGCAAACGCTGCGGGCGCAGGGAATGCGATCTCAGCGCCTGCTAGATCATCGATTTCTTTGATCGGGCTGTCTTTGCGTACGACAATTAAGCCACGTATTTTCTTGTCTTTCTGATGGACTATCGAGCGATAACCCGGTGATTCATTGAAGACCACAAAATGATAGGGGTTGATGTAAGCTAAATCATATTTGCCTTGTGCTAAATCAGACTCGAACGTAGGGATGTCTTTAGCCGTCTTAAACTCAATATCAAGGCCGGTGAAATTACTAATGTAATCAATTAACGGCTGCCATTTCTCCGCCATTTTTTTCGCCGACTGTTGCGGCACCACACCGATGGTTATAGGGTCTGCACTCAAAGAAAAACTGCTCAGCAAAAAGCAAACAGTCACAAATACACATCGTAGATATAGACCCATACTTATTCCCTGTAGGTGATATTACATTGACATAAACTGTTCTAATACAACAGTTAAATCGTGGTTAGAAAACGGCTTTTGAAGCGTTGCATCTGCTCCGATATCAAGTGCACGCTCTAAACTCGAATCATCAAGTGCTGAAATAACTACTATCTTTAGATCTCTAAATTTCGACTGCTCTCTTGTGAACTCGATGACGCTGTAACCATCCATTCCAGGCATACTCAAATCAAGCGTCATAACTTTGGGTTCGTACTGACTTAGCATTATGCCCGCCTGAAACCCACCCGTTGCAATGTGAGAGTCAAAACCTGCACGTCTGGCAACGCGCTGAATAGATTTAGCAACTGGCATCTCGTCGTCAACAATAAGGATTGAAGATGATGCTACACCTTTCAAGGCATCTGGTATGGGCATCTCATGACGCTCTAAAAACTCTACAAAGTCTTCAACTAATACGCGATTATTGCCGCGTCCGGGAAGCTTAAAACCCTTGAGCTTGCCGCTTTCTATCCACCGGATAACGGTACGGAGATTCACATCGCAGTAGGACGCTATCTCACCTGACGTCAACGTTTTCATATCATGGCCTTGTTGTTTTATTAATCAAAATTATAGTATGAGAAGTAGGGTGAGACAAAGTAGACAAAAGGATGATATGTGACAATTGCGACAGAGTCTTGGTTTGCTCGCATAGTGCAAATTGAGTATCACGAACGCCTGATCCTAACACTAACAATAGAAGTAAAACCGAAGTAGATCAATTAGAGGCTCAACAATGGCTTGCTTTTACCCCGTGAAGCCCCATCATTATTTTATCAAAGCGTAAAGAGTGAAAAGATTATGACAACCCCTGCAATTGAGATGGTCGACGGCCTACCTATTTTTTCTGCTATTGAACCTGAATCAATCAAGCCTGCAATCGAAAAAGCAATTGAAGCATGTAAAAGTGAGATAGAAGAAGTTGTAGCATCGAAAGATTATTCTTATGAAAATCTTGTGCTGCGATTAGAAGAAGTAGACGACCGCTTAAGCAAAATGTTCTCACCCGTGTCGCATATGAACAGTGTGGTGAGTAGCGACGCGCTTCGCGAAGCTCACGATGCCTGCTTGCCCTTGCTATCTGAATATGGCACCTGGGTTGGTCAGCATGAGGGGCTGTACAATGCTTATGCCGAGCTCAAAGCATCGGAGGAATTCGACACACTGAGCGAAGAGCAGCAGAAAGTGATTGAGAATGCTGTTCGTGATTTCACGCTGTCTGGTGTCGCGCTTCCCGAAGACCAAAAGAAGCGCTTTGCCGATATTCAGGCAAAGCTCAGTGAGCTATCGTCGACATTTTCTAATAACGTGATGGACGCTACTATGGGGTGGACTAAGCACGTTACAGATGAAGCCGAACTTGCCGGTATGCCAGAATCAGCTTTAGAAGCCGCAGCGCAAGCGGCGCATCAAAAAGATTTGCAGGGATGGTTGTTTACATTAGATATTCCTTCTTATCTGCCAGTTATGCTTTATGCGGATAATCGAGACCTGCGCGAAGAAATGTATCGCGCTTATTCTACCAAAGCGTCAGAGCAGGGCCCGAATGCAGGCAAATGGGATAACACTGATATCATTAAAGAAACCCTGATGCTTCGCACCGAACTTGCTGAGCTACTCGGTTTTAGTAGTTATGCGGAACGTTCCCTTGCCACAAAAATGGCTGACTCTACTGACCAGGTTATCGGTTTCTTGCGCGATTTGGCTGCAAAATCTAAACCTCAAGCCGAACGTGAGCTAGAAGACGTAAGAACGTACGCTAGTGAGAAACATGGAGTGACAGACTTAGCTGCTTGGGACTTACCTTACTACAGCGAAAAACTGAAGCAGGAAAAATACACCATTTCTGATGAAATGTTGCGCCCTTACTTTCCTGAAGACAAAGTATTATCAGGTTTGTTTGAAGTGGTGCATCGCCTTTATGGCCTCAAAATCATTGAGCAGCCTGGTATTGATACTTGGCATAAAGACGTTCGCTACTTCACCATTACAGACGACGCCGATGTAATGCGCGGTAGTTTTTATCTAGACTTATATGCTCGAGCGAAAAAGCGCGGCGGCGCTTGGATGGACGAGTGTCGCGTTCGCCGTGAAAAGGTAGATGGTGAACTACAGCTTCCTGTTGCGTACCTTACTTGTAACTTCAATGCACCAGTGGGAGATAAGCCAGCGCTTTTCACTCACGATGAAGTGGTGACCTTGTTCCATGAATTTGGCCACGGTATCCATCACATGCTCACTAAAATGCGTGTTGCGGGAGTTTCTGGTATCAATGGCGTTCCATGGGATGCGGTAGAATTGCCTAGCCAGTTTTTGGAAAACTGGTGCTGGGAAGAGGATGCTCTCAACTTTATTTCAGGGCATTACGAAACCGGTGAGCCGTTACCGGCTGATTTATTAGAGCGGATGCTGGCGGCAAGAGACTATCAATCTGCAATGCAGATGGTGCGACAGCTTGAATTTAGTTTATTTGATTTCCTATTACACAGCGAAAAAGGCAGTGAAGTAAACGTTCAAGCCACTCTAGACAAAGTTCGTGAAGAAGTAGCGGTTGTTATCCCTCCTTCATTTAACCGCTTCCAGAATAGTTTTGGGCATATCTTCGCGGGTGGTTACGCTGCGGGTTACTACAGCTACAAATGGGCTGAGGTACTCTCTGCAGACGCTTACAGCAAGTTTGAGGAAGACGGTATTTTTAACCGCGAAACAGGCAAAGCGTTCTTAGAACATATACTAGAAATGGGCGGTAGTAAGCCTCCGATGGATTTGTTTGTTGCCTTCAGAGGACGTGAACCTAAGGTCGATGCACTTCTTCGCCACAGCGGTATAAAGGGCTAAGCGGCTATGGCTGAGTCTTTTCAAACTATTTACCGCCGAGCGTGCGAGCGCAAAGGCGGCGAGAGGGTGCTTGAAGCAATGCTTCGGGCACCTCTTACTAAGGCAAACGTTGAAAAAATCTCAGATGACCGTTTTTTGGCAGCTATGACCAAGCAAGTCTTCAAGTCTGGATTTGTGTGGCGTGTAATCGAACAAAAGTGGCCTGACTTCGAAACTGTATTTTTTGGTTTTGACGTGGATAAAGTGTTGTTGATGCCTGATGAAATGTTAGAGCAAAAAGCATCTGACAAACGCATTGTAAGAAACTATAAAAAAGTCACAACCGTTCGCGATAATGCCATGATGATTAAAGATGTCGCCCTCGAATACGGCAGTTTTGGGAAGTTTGTCGCGAGCTTCGAAAAAGATAACATCACAAGCTTGTGGGAGTTTATGAAAAAGCGCGGCGCGCGGCTTGGTGGAAATACCGGCCCCTATATGCTTCGGGCGTTGGGTATTGATACTTTTTTATTTTCTCGCGATGTCGAGGATTACCTGAGAAAGCACGATATTGTTAACGGCGGTTTAACATCAAAAAAATCATTATCCTCAGCGAACGCAGCCTTCGCGCAATGGCATCGTGAAAGCGGGCGTTCTCTTCAAGAAATAAGCGCTATCGTGGCGTTCAGTTGGGGAACCAACAATAGGCCAGTCTAGAGAAAAAGGGGCGCATTAAGCTTAATGCGCAACTCGGGCATAAAGCTTTTGCTTGGCAACACAATCCTATACACTTCAGCATTAAGAAAAATATTCAAACTACAGGACTGTCATGAGCGACAATCAAACTCCCGCTACGCAAGTAGACACTGCAACCGAGCAAACAACGCACTTCGGTTTTAAACAGGTCGATAAAGGCCAAAAAGCGTCTTTAGTTGCTAATGTTTTTGATTCAGTAGCGGCGAAGTACGACGTCATGAACGACCTTATGTCGATGGGTGTTCACCGTTTGTGGAAACGCTTCACTATTGATTGTAGCGGTGTGCGTGCGGGCAATAAGGTATTGGACATTGCAGGTGGCACTGGCGACCTTACGGCAAAATTCTCTCGCCTGGTAGGTCCAACGGGGCGAGTTACCCTTGCCGATATTAACTTGTCTATGTTGAAAGTAGGGCGCAATAAATTGCGCGACCGCGGCTTGGTTAGCAATATTGATTACGTTCAGGCAGATGCTGAGGCACTGCCGTTTCCAGATAATCACTTCGACGTTGTAACAATGGCATTTGGCTTGCGCAACGTTACAGAAAAGCAAAACGCGCTTAATTCAATTTATCGTGTACTTAAGCCCGGCGGTCGGTTGTTAGTTCTTGAGTTTTCAAAGCCAACTACTGAGCAGTTGAGCAAACTTTATGACATGTATTCATTCCATATTCTGCCAAAGATGGGACAGCTCGTTGCTAACGATGCCGAAAGTTATCAGTACTTGGCGGAAAGTATCCGTATGCACCCTGATCAAGAGACATTAAAAGGTATGTTCGAGGAGGCTGGTTTCGAGCAATGTGATTACCAAAACCTCACAGGCGGGATTGTTGCGCTGCATAGAGGGTATAAGTTTTAATGCCTACATCTGCGCTAGTGGCCGCTGCTGCTGAATCGGTAATCAATAAGATCTTGTCTTTGGATGAAGATAGTGAGACGAGGTTGAAGCCTCTTCGAGGTGCAAGACTTACCGCATTTGTATCGCCGCTTCCCTACGGTATAACGCTGTCATTTTCTGACCGTATCGATGTGCTCACTGAGCAGGGAACCTTCGAGGAAGCCGTGGCGTCTATAGGGCCAAAAGATTGTTGTATTAAAACGTCACTTCAAACACTACCCGAACTCAAAGAAACCAGTCAGCTTACTCGACTTATCCAGCAAAAAGCGTTGGTACTAGAGGGGGAGCTAAATGTAGCTCAACAAGTAAGCGCGCTTTTTCAACAGCTTGATATTGATGTTGAAGAGATACTGGCACAGAAAACCAATGACGTGGTTGCTCATCAAACTGTGAAAACAGTAAACGCAGTGCATGAAAAAACAATGAAAGCACTGGCTTCCATGGGGCAGGTGCTAGGCAACGCCATGGTAGAGGAAAAGCAGCTAGCTGCTCACAAGCTTGCGGTTATGCATTTCAGTGATGAAGTGAACGAGCTTCGTGATAGAGCAGAAAATGCAGATGCGCGGCTACGCCAGTTAGAAGCAAAGATAAAGCAAGACTAATAGAAACAGGCTCATAGATGCGTATTGTTAGGTTTTACCGAATTAACAAGGTACTGTTGGAACACGGTTTAGACGAGTTGATTCCAGCGAAGTGGTTACCCTGGTACGCGCGAGCAATGCGCCATACTATTTTTTGGGTGAGAAATAAGCATAAAGGAAAATCTGCCGGAGAGCGTATCACTCTTGCTCTTCAAAACCTTGGCCCAGTATTTATAAAGTTCGGTCAAATGATGTCTACCCGCCGTGACCTGCTTCCTCCGGCCATTGCAAATGAACTGGCACGTTTACAAGACAAAGTGCCGCCGTTTTCATCAGATGCTGCACAAGAGATTATTAAGCAGGCATTGGGGCTTTCTGATTTAAGCGAGTTATTTAGCGAGTTTGAAACAAAACCGTTAGCGTCCGCCTCTATCGCTCAAGTTCATGCGGCTAAGCTCAAGCACAACAACGAAGACGTTGTGGTTAAAGTACTACGACCAGATATACGCGATACCATAGTAGCCGATATGGAGCTATTGTTTAGCTTGGCTAATGTATTGCAGCGCTGGCTCCCCGACGGTAAACGGTTGCGCCCGGTAGAAGTGGTTGTGGAATACCGCAAAACGATAGTTGATGAACTTGATTTGCTGCGAGAATCAGCAAATGGTATTCAGCTAGGGCGCAATTTCGAAGGTTCTGATGCGCTGTATGTGCCGAAAATTTACAGCGACTATTGCCGCAGTAACGTGCTTGTAATGGAACGTATTTACGGCCTGCCTATTTCAAATATCGACGCCCTGCTCACACAAAATACCAACATGAAAAAATTGGCAGAGCGAGGTGTAGAAGTATTCTTTACCCAAGTTTTTCGCGACAGTTTTTTCCATGCTGACATGCACCCGGGCAACATATTCGTATCTACGGAACACCCTGAAAACCCAAAATATATTGCTATTGATTTTGGCATTGTGGGAACCCTTAATCGCGAAGATAAACGTTACCTAGCTGAAAACTTTATAGCGTTCTTCAATCGCGACTACCGCAAAGTCGCGCAGCTTCATGCTGATTCAGGCTGGGTGCCGCAAGATACCAACATCGATGAGTTTGAAATGGCCATTCGCACAGTGTGCGAGCCTATCTTTCAAAAGCCCCTTGCTGAAATTTCTTTCGGCAACGTACTGTTACAGCTATTTAATACAGCGCGTCGTTTCAATATGGTTGTGCAACCCCAGCTTGTGCTGCTGCAAAAAACCTTGCTCTATATCGAAGGGTTGGGTCGACAGCTTTATCCTCAGCTCGATTTATGGAAAACAGCGAAACCGTTCCTCGAAAACTGGATGAAAGAGCAAATTGGCTTCACAGCGATGATGGGTAAAGTAAAAGATAACTTGCCGTTTTGGTCAGAAAAACTGCCTGAAATGCCTGATCTGCTTTATGACAGTTTGCAGCAGATGAAGCGCCTGCCTTTACAGCAACAAAGAGCGCATTTGGCACTGCTTCAAGAGCAGAAAAAGACAACTCAGACCACTCATTTAAGTGTGGTGGGTGCCACCTTTGTGCTCACATCCGTTATTCTACCTACTTACGGTTTATCATGGTATTTCCCTGCATTTACTGGCCTGATAGGCGCAGTTTGCTGGTTCTTAGCTTGGCGTAAAGGGCTCTAGTTATTGTTACGTTGGGGTGAAATATTTATGAAATCCGTTGTTTAGTGATTAATTTGTATAGTAATCGTCCCGAAGAGTGTTATAGTGTTCTTGGCTCTTAGCCAATGTCTTTAAATAGACGCGATTTTGTATTATTTGCTATATGTTAAAACCGCTCGAGTTACCCTGTAATTTGTTGTAAGTTGTTTGTCCATTCGTAAGTAAGACCCAATACTCCGCCAATTTAAAGACTTTAAAGAAACTAAGTTACACGCGCTTATGCGCAATTTAATATGATATTTGAGGTCTATACGACATGTCTAAAGTTACAGGCACAGTTAAGTGGTTCAACGCTGATAAAGGTTACGGTTTTCTAACACAAGATAATGGCGGCAAGGACGTATTCGTTCATTTCCGTGCAATTATCTCTGACGGTTACAAAACGCTTCCAGAAGGTCAGCGAGTAGAATTTGAAGTTGAAGAAGGTCAAAAAGGTCTTCAAGCTGCTAACGTGCAAGCTATCTAAGAATTCAAAAACGGCGGTCATTAGACCGCCGTTTTTCTTTCAGCAACACCCAAAATTTTTCTTCTCCCCAGCTTTGATATTCTCAAATCAATTACTACGCGTTTTATAGCAAGCCACTTCTTAATCCTTAAATACGGCCCACAAATATTGCGTCTCGATAGGCTTTAATGCTTTACTCACCGTATTAGCTAACTTCTTCAAAGTTACTCTTTTATGGAGAGCACCATGCGAATTATCGTTTTCTTGCGAGTTTCACTGTTAATTTCAATTTTCGTCTTTACCGCGCAGTCTGCTAACGCAGAACCACAGTCCCAACCTGAGCCTGTGCAGCACAGTGATGGAAACATACTAGCTGTCGTTTTAGGTCAAAACGTTACTCGCGACGATGCGATGCCTAATGAAAAAGAGCAAAAAGAAATAAAAGAGCAGGCTAAAGAAAATTATAACGACATGCTTGATTATGTTGTTCGTGTAAATGCTTCGACAAAAATTTATGAATTGGTTCTAGAAGACTACGCGGCAAAAAAGGGAATTGAGCTTAACCAAACTCTCGTTACTAAATTTACGGAAAAGTTTGCCAATCAGATGTCTGAGAAAAATAGCAGTAAGTCAATTAAAGAGATTGCAGAAAAACAGGTCATGCAGTTTCAAACTGAAAAGGTCCTGTTCGACGAGTTTGGTGGCAAGGTGATATTTCGTCAGTCTAACCCGCAAATGCCGATTGATGCATATAAGGCCTTGCTCAACCGCTATCGTGAAAATAATCAATTACAGATAGTAGACAGTGCGCTAGAAGAGGCATTTTGGAATGTTTTTACTCCGCCATTTCAATATGAAATTGCACCAGAAAATGTAGACTTTACTCAGCCATGGTGGCTGTAGTGCGCGGGATGAGAGAAATATATGAAGCCAGTTAACGTCGAAGCCTTATCAATCCTTTTTATAAGAGCAGCATATCTTTATGCGTAATGATAAAAGTAAAAGCATCGACGGGATTGATAAAGCCATTTTAAGGTTACTTCAAAACAATACAGAAACGCCTGTTGCAGAAATCGCAGATCAAGTAGGGTTAACAGTAACGCCCTGCTGGCGTCGCATTCAAAAGCTTGAAGAGAAGGGAATTATTTCAAAGCGCGTTGCTCTGTTACAAGCTCGGCAGCTCGGCCTTACCATGACCGTCTTTGTGCAAGTGAAAGCAGGTCGGCACGATGGAAAGTGGCTTGCTTCGTTTGCTAAGCACGCCGCATCTTTTGATGAAGTTGTAGAATGTTATCGCATGTCAGGAGAGTATGATTACTTACTTAAGGTACTGGTTACTGACATGGATTGCTTCGACCATTTTTACAAGCGCCTAGTTAACGGAATAGAGTTCTCAGATGTCACATCGAGCTTCGCTATGGAGCAGATAAAGTACACGACGGCAGTGCCGCTGAGCCATCTTTAATCGTCAGAACACCAGTGACAAACAAAAGAAGAAAAGAAAAAACGCATATTAAAAAAATAATGGCTTAAATTACCATTAGAAAGGCAAAAAAATGGGGCCGGTTTGACGGGCCCCATATGAATTAATGATTTTGGTCTTCAACGTGCTGTTCGGCGAATATCTTGGATTTCTTTTTGATTTTACATCCTAAGATACGCTGCGCATTCTTTCTGCCGATGTAATGAGCTACAGGGTAGGGGTGCGCGCGCTTGAAGAACCGTGAGATTGAATGGAAAACATTTTCCATAAGTTGGCTCCTTCTAGTAAAAATTGCCCCACTTAAAATATAGTAATGTTACAGTTTGATGTCAACACTTATCTTCGTTAAGGAATAACGACGCCATGCAGAACGAGCTCTTTGCACAGATTTCGTTAAATCAAACAGTTACCATTTAT
The DNA here is from genome assembly GCF_009811475.1 of Alteromonas sp. KUL150. Taxonomy (NCBI): domain Bacteria; kingdom Pseudomonadati; phylum Pseudomonadota; class Gammaproteobacteria; order Alteromonadales; family Alteromonadaceae; genus Alteromonas; species Alteromonas sp. KUL150. The sequence continues at coordinate 84,945 of NZ_BLIJ01000045.1, read as the reverse complement.
TTTTATACTTTAGTTTAAGAAAAAGATCAGTTTTTACGCTTTTAGCTAAAATATTTGAGGAAAATAAATGAGAATACGTGAAGAGAGGCTAAAAAATATATAATCGATAATACAGCTGGAAAGAAAGTGAACACCATTGTTTTCCAATGATGCCCACTATTACTTTAATTTATTAAACTAACAAGGAGGTGTGTCACTAAGACATACACGGGCCTCAATAGTAAGAAAGCTTTTCTGATTTACCAGAAAAGATCTTATACACCATGGCCGTGTAGGCCAGAATAATAGGCACAACAATGACCACGCCAACAAGTAAAAAACGTAGAGAGTTTGCGTCACTGAGCGCATCCATCACTGTCATCTGTCCAGGAATGATAAACGGATAGTAGCTTATGCCGAATGCGGCGAAGCAAAGTAAAAATACGAGTAGAGCAATAAAGAACGGAAGCCATTCGCCTTTACCTTGCGCGTCAGGTAGTTTCTTAAGCAACACACCACAAAGTGCTAAAAGCGCGAAACACGTTACCGGGATGGCGAAAAGTACATACCCCCAAGGTGCAGACAGCCATAAGTCTCGCACGTCATCGTGTAAGGTTAGGTTAGCGATACTTACTGCGACAATCCCAACAGCCAGTATTCCCAAACCTCTTCTCGCCCAGTAATAGGCTTTTTGCTGAAGCTCACCTTCCGTTTTAAGTATGAGCCAGCACGAACCAATAAACGCATAGGCTGCGGTAACACCAAATGCTGCAAGTAAGGCGAAGGCTTGTGCCCAGATATCTGTGCGAAGCCCCGTTACGTAAATACCTAACATATAACCTTGCGCTAGTGTGGTAAGCAACGAGCCGTACTTAAACACCAAGTCCCATTTTCGCTTTTTCACCTGCACAACCTTGGCGCGAAAATCGAACGCTACGCCGCGAAGAATAAGCCCTAACAGCATGAAGGTTGCAGGCAAGTACAAGGTTTGTAAAAACTCACTGTGGGCTTCAGGAAAAGCAATGAGTAACAGACCTATTGCAAGTACAAGCCAAGTCTCATTTGCATCCCAGTAGGGTCCTATGGACGCAATCATATCGTCTCTAAACGCTTCTGTTCTTGGTGGGATCAATACACCTACGCCTAAGTCGTAGCCATCAAGAATGGCATAAAGTAAAACCGATAACCCAAGTAGCCCCACGTAGATATTGCCGAGCATTTCTGCTGATACATTTTCAAACATGTTTGCTCTCCTTAAACCGTGGCAGGATCGGGATCGCTAGGCTGCATTTTAGCTTTCGCAACTTCCCGTTCCTCTGTTGTGATCTCTTCTATTTCAACAGCTCTTCTGCACATCAACATCAATGTGCCCATGTAAGCTATAAGTAGTACCGTATAAATAACCAAGTACAGGGTAAACGAGAGTGCTATGTTTCCAGGCGGCAACTGCGTAACGGCGTCAGCGGTTTTCAGTACGCCGCTCACCAAATAAGGCTGTCTGCCGATTTCGGTTACATACCAGCCTGCAAGCGTGGCTATCCAACCGCTAAACGCCATGCCAGCAAAGGTACGTTTAAGCCATAACGGGAAATCTTTTTTACGTAGCAAGTACAGACTGCCTATCCATGAAACCGCAAGCATTAGCATGCCCATCCCTACCATTACCCTGAATCCGTAAAATACCGGCGCAACGGGAGGATGTTCTCCTTCGAATTCATTTAGCCCTTTGATTTTACCTTTGAGCTCATGAGTAAGAATAAGGCTTGCACCATAAGGAATAGGAATTTCAAAGTGATTTTCTTTACTTTCCTCATCGGGAATGGCAAAAAGTAACAAAGGCGCACCTTCGGTGGTCTCCCACAGCCCTTCCATCGCTGCAACTTTTTGAGGCTGATGTTCAAGGGTATTTAAACCGTGCATGTCGCCGGCAAATATCTGAAGTGGTATTAACACTGCTGCCGTATAGGTGGCGGTTTTAAGCGCGAGTTTAGGCGCAAGCTTATCGTCGCCTTTAAGCATGCGGTACGCTGAGAGCCCGGCTATAAGAAAACTGGCCGTAAGCCCTGAGGCTAACATCATGTGAACAAAGCGGTAGGGGAAAGAAGGGTTAAAAATAATTTCCTTCCAGTTTGTTGCATACACCACACCGTCGACCACTTCAAAACCCTGCGGCGTTTGCATCCAGCTATTTAGTGCCAATATCCAGAAGGCAGACGTTGTAGTGCCCAGCGCAACGATGAGGGTAGACGCAGTATGCAGCCAGTTGGGGACCCGGCGTATGCCAAATAGCATGATACCTAAGAAAGTGGCTTCTAAGAAAAAGGCAGTGAGCACCTCGTAACCTAAAAGCGGCCCGGCGACATTGCCCACCTTTTCCATAAACCCAGGCCAATTGGTGCCGAACTGAAATGACATTGTCACACCGCTTACCACGCCAAGCGCAAAGCTAAGTGCAAACACACGAACCCAAAAACGATACATGCGCATCCATACAGGATGGCCCGAAGTGTTTGAGCGCAGTTTGAAATAAAACAAAAACCATCCCATTGCCATCGTGATGGTTGGAAATAAGATATGAAAGCTAATATTTAGCGCAAATTGTAAACGAGACAGCAAGAATGCATCCACAGAAGGCCCCCTTAGTTAACGCTGTTTTTTCCCGGAAGTAGCTTATCCTTAAGCTCAAGCATACGACCTACGCCAGAACCCAACTTCATTAAAGTGTTAAGCTTTTCAGGTCCAAGATTTTGAAGTTCTTGTGACCATGCCGTAATTGATTCGAGTAAATCGTGAATTTCGTTCAGTTTGTGTTGAGCGTTCGCCTCTTTTTCATTGGCTGGTGCGTCGAGCAAGAGATCCCGCAGCAAGCTCATAGTTGGGTCTATTTCCCGCTTTCTACGCTCTTCAAATACCCGATTAGCAAGCGTCCAGATATCGCCAGCGGGAATAAAGAACTCTTTTCTCTCCCCTGGTACTAAGTGCTGTTTTACTAAGCGCCAAGACTGAAGCTCTTTTAAACCCATACTGGTGTTGCCTCTGGAGATATTCAGAGCGTCGGCGATTTCTTGCGCTGAAATGGGTTCTTCATTCAACACAATAAGCGCAAGGATTTGCCCTACGGTTCTATTGAACCCCCAGCGACTTCCCATTTCGCCAAAATGCATAACGGCAGAAGTAATTAACGGCGTCATCTTCATTTTTATATTCCAGAAGTTTCAGAAATTACTGAAAGTTTATTGCGATAAATCAATAAACACAAGAGTAATTTAGGTTTGTGAGCTATTTTTAATTGAAAATTTAATGAATATTAATTAGAGGGCTTTAATAGATATCGCATGATCTTTGGTAAGTAACTTGTTATCGTTGCACGAATTTAATATTTACTACGAAACCTAGCTTTCCCCAATTTCTCGGCCAAGGCAATGCAACACAATATAGATAGAAAAAACACACAGCTTCAGAACTGTGAAGATGAGGCTATACATTTAATCGAAAGTGTTCAGAGCTTTGGGTATGTCATGGCAATAGACCCTGAGTCAAAAAAAGTTCAGGTGGTCAGTGAAAATATCAACGATCTTTTTAAGGTTGATATTGTACCCAACCAAACCCTTATTACCGAACTCATAGACGTCCCTTCTGCTGAAGCACCAACTTTCCAAACCATATATGAAACGGTAAAGGGCGGAAACACTCGCCGCGCATATCAGTGGAAATTTGCCAAAAATGCGCTTTGGCTTGATAGTTGGGAAAAAGAAGGTAGTGGGGTAGCATTTGACTCAAATGGCTTACTTGTCATCGAATTAGAACCTACACCGCAGCTTAGTTACGAAGCCGCCCAACAGTGGGTACCAATGGACGTAGATATACGTACCTTGTTACCTGACGTGGATGACTGTGAGTCAATCAACGATGTTGCTGATGCTATCGCTCAAGTGTTCAAGAGATACATTGGTTTTAGCTCTGTCATGGTTTATCAATTTGATAAAGATTATTGCGGAGAAGTTATAGGAGAAGCAAAAGCCGCTTCTTCGCGCTCTTTCAAAGGGTTAAAGTTCCCTGCATCTGATATACCGAGCCAAGCACGTGAGTTGTATTTAAAAAATAGAGTACGCTGTGTATTTGATGTAGAAGAGGCGCCAATTGGCTTACAACCACCAATAGCAGAATCGGGCCGTCCTCCCGTCAATTTGTCCATGTCGATGGTCCGCTCGGTTTCTCCGGTTCATATTGCCTATTTAAAAAATATGGGGGTTCGCTCTTCGTTTTCCGTTTCCCTTGTATTCGAAGGTAGGTTATGGGGTCTGCTGGCTTGCCACAATAATGAACCTAAATATATTGATCAGAAAAAGCGATTAGTATGTGAATCACTCGGTCATTTGTATGCCTGGCAACTGCATACAAAAGCTCTACACGAAAAGAAAGAGCAGTTTCAAACTCGTCAGCGTAAGCTAAATAATATTATTCATCAGCTAACAAGTTATCCAAACCCATTAGAGGCCATTACTCAAAAAGAAGCAGGCCTTTTGGACGTGGCCAATGCATCAGGAATGGCGGTTATAACGCCAATCGATAAATACTTAGTGGGCAGAACACCGTCTGAAAAAACCTTAACCAGGCTACTTAACAAGCTGGTTGTTACCAATTCGGAAGAGTCGATAGCTATTAATAAGCTGGGAAATGAAGTCACTGAAGACTGCGACCTAAACGGCATTCGGGGTATGTACATATCTTGTGTGTCGGCAAAGTTGGGGTATTACACCGTATGGTTCAGAGAGCCTAAAGACAAAACCATACGCTGGGCAGGTAAAGAAGCTGCCAAAAAAGACATTGGCAAATCACTCACTCCTCGCAACTCGTTTGATATGTACTTACAGAGCGTTGCTGACGAGTCAGTAGAGTGGACAGAAGACGACCAGCTAATTATCGAAGGCTTTGACCACTTATTTATTCCCTATGCACTTAGCCTAAAGGCATCTTTAGATAAGCAAATTAGTAAGTTGGAAGAACTAGATAAGGCCAAAGATCAATTCTTGGCAAGTATATCCCATGAGCTTCGTTCGCCGCTCAATTCTATCGTTGGCTGGACCGATTTGGCATTAATGGATGTTAAAAACGTTGAAAGAATGACTGACGCTTTAGGTGTTATAAAACGTGCTGCGTCAACTCAGGCGGCATTGATAAATGACATCCTAGACCTATCACGCATCATTTCAGGCACTATGAAACTCAGTATCCATTCGTTGAATATTGCCTCGTCGATTTCAGAAGTGGCAAAGTCTTTTGAGGCTGGGTTTGCAAGCAAGAATATTAAACTCTCCATAAATTGCGAAGACGAATACACCCAAATATTAGGTGATAATTTACGGATAAAGCAGGTTATTAATAACCTGTTAAGCAACGCCCTCAAGTTCACGTCTAAAGGCGGCACAGTACATGTTCGCGGCAAACGAGAACATTCTAACTATTTGTTCCGTGTGAAAGACAATGGAAAGGGAATGACACAAGAACAAGTAGCCAGAGTATTTGAACGCTTTTATCAAGGTAAAAACGAGCATAATAAACACGGTCTTGGATTAGGGCTGTCTATTGTGAAAAGCCTTGTGGAAATGCATGGTGGCGAGATATACGCTGAAAGTGATGGGCTAAATTCAGGCACCACATTTTTTGTTTCCATGCCCATTGCGCCGCTTAGCCTGCACGATGATATTATCGAGACCAAAAACACGGAAATTAGTGATTTGACCGAGTCTCTGCGACTCGACGGCTTGCGCATATTAGTAGCGGAAGACGAACAAGACGCAAGAGACTTCATTAAACTCTTTTTGGAATCAAATGGTGCTCGCGTCAACGTGGCGAAAAATGGTTTATTGGCATGGAAAGAGTTAAACGATATGCCAGAAGCATTCGACCTGTTGCTGTCAGATATTGGCATGCCTGAGATGGATGGGTTAGGTTTAGTTACTAAAATTCGCGCCAGCGAAGTTCCAGAAATTGCCAAGCTCAATGCAGTTGCGTTAACGGCTTACGCTTATACATCAGACAGGGTGAAAGCCCTTAAAGCAGGCTTTAATAACTATGTTTCTAAACCGGTCGATGGTGAAGAGTTACTGACTATTTTGGAAATGTATTTGCCAGAATCTGCTCATTAGCAAGTTAAAGCGTAAACGCTGCGCTAACGAGTTCTTGTTAGCGCAGTACATTGAGTACGGTAACTAACGCATAAACGCATTAACGCAAGCGCGTAAGAATGACGCGCAAAGATTAGCGCCTAACAGGGCGTCTTAAAGATTGCTCATGGTTACCGCGAGTAGACACCGCTACCAGCGTTGAAGCAGGCGTTGATAAGTCGTCTTGTCTAACAAAGACGCTCTGATCGAAGGTGTTTCGTCTTGTACCAGTGATGCCTGCGCTTGTTCCAATGATTCGTAAGCCTTGCCATCAATGAAGAACTTACTGTTTTTCGATGTAGGCTTCCCGTCGAGGGAGTATGAAGTAGCCAGGCTATCAGATGAACGTGTTATATCAGTATGACCGATAAAGTCAGCAGTACCATCGCCGTCAACATCTTTCGTTAACCAAGGCAATGAGAGAGGAGCGTTGAACTCCCCATTACTCTGCATGGAAGACACCGTTTCATTAAATCGTTCGATCATGCTTTTTGCGTCAGCAAGCTCTTTCCTAACTGCGAGCTGAAAACCAGTTTGTGCCAGCGGTTTTGCCGAATAATGCAATGTTTCTTCGTTATCATTTGCCAACAGAATATTAAGTTCTCGAGCGAGCAGTTCTGTGGTTAGCAGGAATGGCGCTCGATCATCTGCAAGCTGACGAAATGCATCAAACGTACTAGGGTTTCGCGACCATTTTATCTCTTTGAGTGTTCTGAACATGGGGGTATTGGCAAAGCGATTTTCAATGGCAACGCGATTATCTTTGAGGTGGGGAAATAGCCTTACGTTCTCTACCTCGGCGTTTTTACTTACGGCATATAAGTAGGCGGGCAGGTAGACATCAGACAAAAGTAAGTGGCTACTATCTTCCCCTAAGTTAACGTAAGCAAATTCGCCATCTAATTTCCCCGTTAAAACAGAACTTCCCAAAAAAGCATCGCGCATCACGCGAAGCTCGACGTCTAACTCAGCTTTTTCAAACACTTTTTTCAGTAAGTTATTAATACGAGCGGGCTCGCCGTCATCGCTGATGTAAGTCTCGAAGGATGAGGCGCCAAGAGTTGTGGGCGCAGCGTGAAGTTGCAAAATATTGCAGCAGTAAAGTACAAGGCTTACGCTCAAGAATAAAGCGCGACGAGTGAAAAAGGAAAGCGGGAAAGCGTTACATCTTGCCAAAAGTGGACTCCGTACTGCAACCATGCATTTTCTACACTCTAATGCAGTTAGCGGTTTAATTCCAATAAACTCACCATTCGCAAAATTAACAAAATGTAAGCGACATCAATATATTGCATATTGTGTCGCTAACTTGATAAGTGTGATTTTTAATTTGATAAGGAGCGTTTACTGTTTTAAACGTCGCCCAACCCCTAACGTAATGAGTAAGGGGTTGATACTATTGGTTTACTCGCCGAAGCTACCTGCGGGACCCGGGTAGACCACTACGCTTTCCACGCCATCTTTATTAACGCTGGCAACTCCGAAGAAGTAGTTGTCGATAACCACGTTCTCAAGTACCGCTTCAGTAACGTTACCCACGTATTTACTGAATTCCCATTGCGGAGCGTCAGTATGACGCCAATACACCTTGTAACCTTTGAGCTGAGGGTTTTGCTTCGCATCCAGAGCATCCCACTTAAGCGTAGTTGAAGGCTGCACAGCGCCCGCAATCTCTACATTAGCTGGTGGGTTAGGGGCCCATGCCATTGCTGCAAGGGAAACCGCATTTAATCCGGTAAGCTTCGCTGCGTAATCAAAATTAACGCCATCTAAGGTATCGCCATAGGCAATGCCATCTTCAACGCGAAGGTCTTGGTGCTGGCGGGTGTAGTTTTCGTTGGTTTCCATAATGCGAATGCCCGGATACCCCAAGTCATTAAATGGGCGGTGATGACCACCACGACCAAAGCGGTCTAAGCGATAAATCACCATGGTGTCTAAATTCTCAATGTACTTGTCAGCAATGTTATCAATATAGCGGGCAAGGTTGCGACTTGGCGAGTCAACTTCACCCCCTGTGAAACGACGCATACGTGCTTCTTTTTCCGTCTCAGTTACTCGCGTCCCTTCAGCAAACAAACGCGCGGTGGTGTTGTTAATTACACCGTTAACCCCTTCAATGTTGCCAATCATGTCATTATTTAAGACCGCTTTAATTCGCCAGCCGTCTTTTTTGGCTTGGTTTGCCATAATACGCCCGCCGAAAAGCCCTTGCTCTTCGCCAGATAGTGCTGCATAAACAATGCTGCCGTTGAACTTATATTTTGATAAAACCCGTGCAGCTTCAAGTGTTCCAGCTACACCCGAAGCATTATCGTTAGCGCCCGGTGAGTCCGAGGCGAAATCCATCACATCTGACACCCGTGAGTCGATATCGCCAGACATGATCACGTACCGATTAGGATCTGTGGTGCCACGTTGAATGGCGATTACGCTAACAACCTCTACTGGGTCGGGAATACGCTTCTCTCCGCTAATCACTTCAGACTGATAGTACACCTCTAAGCAGCCACCACATTCAGCCGAAATCTTGTCAAACTCAGACTTTATCCAACGCCGTGCCGCGCCTATGCCACGAGTATCAGACTCGGTTTCAGAAAGAGTGTGACGAGTGCCAAAGTTGACCAGAGTAGTAATGTCTTTCTCAATGTTTTCGGCAGAAACGTTTTTGGCTATATCGTAAAGCGCTTGTTGCTGTTCGGTTTCTGCATTGGCGACAAAAGAGGCGGCAGTACTCAACAACATAACTGATACTATTCGGCTGGTTGTTGGTCTTATTTTAGTTAGTGCGGACAGTTTTTTTATCATTGTTTTCTCCAGTGTTTATCTTTTCACCATAACGAATACGGTAGAAACGTACAATTAGAGTAAACGTGTGTAATGGTTGGTTATCGCAAGTAATAAAAGATGAACGTTAAGTTCGAATAATTCGGTGATTAAAACGGGTTCAAATAGACAATAAAAAGCCGGCGTCTGCCGGCTTGTAGGATATGAGACTGCGTTAGTGTTTAGATAAACGCAAACGCGTCACCAAACAGATTCTCTACTTTCAAACCGCGCTGAGTAAAATCATCGCGTACAACTTTTGCCATTTCAAATCGACCGGCAACGTATACCTGAACGTTCGAGAAGTCAGCGTGGTCAGCCATCACTGCATGATGCACCCAACCCGTTCTGCCTTTCCACTCGTCGCAAGCAAATTCAACAACGGGAACAAAAGTAAAGTGGTCGTTCGCATCGGCTAATGCGTTAAGCTCTTCAGCTAAATATAAATCTGCGGCATGCTTCCCGCCCCAGTAAAGCGTAACCGGGGTCTTGTCGCCATTTTTCAGGTGCTCTTGTAAAATTGAGTAGGTATACGAGAAACCGGTACCACCCGCAATTAACACTATTGGCAAGCCGTTGCTTTGCAAAAAGGCGTTACCGTTACCCACATTCACAACAATTTCACCTTCTGCGCGCATGCGTTCAAGCACTTCACCTGCATAGCTGTTGCCCGGCTCGGCACCAATGTGTAGCTCGATACGGCTATTATCAAATGCGGCATTGGCAATAGAGAAAGGGCGCATATCTTTCTCGCCCATTACTACCATAGCGTATTGGCCTGCTTTGAATTCAACTGCACTTTCAGGCGTTAACTCAACTTTTTGTACCACTTCTGTTAAAGGCGTGATGCTTGCAACCTTGCATTTAATCTCTGACATGTATTCTCTTCTAACCTTCTTGCTTAGCGTAACGCCTTAATATGGGATATTAAAAAACCGCTCGTTTGCATTTAAATGAATTGGCTTAAACGTAGTGACTACATAATACCAAGACTATCCCAAATATCATCTACGCGTTTTTTAACGTCTTCATCCATCACGATGGGGACACCCCATTCCCGGTCAGTTTCGCCAGGCATTTTATTGGTAGCATCCATTCCCATTTTTGAGCCGAGGCCTGAAACGGGTGATGCAAAATCTAAATAATCTATGGGCGTGTTTTCTATCATGACCGTATCGCGGGCTGGGTCCATGCGGGTAGTAATTGCCCAAATAACGTCGTTCCAATCACGCGCATTTACGTCGTCATCGCACACTATCACAAATTTAGTGTACATAAACTGTCTTAAAAACGACCATACGCCCATCATCACTCGTTTCGCATGTCCAGGGTACTGTTTCTTCATCGTTACCACCGCCATGCGATAAGAGCAGCCTTCAGGTGGTAAGTAGAAGTCTACTATCTCAGGGAACTGTTTTTGTAAGATGGGTACGAATACTTCATTTAACGCGACACCTAAAATGGCGGGCTCATCGGGCGGACGACCAGTATAGGTTGAGTGATAGATAGGATTTTTACGGTGCGTAATGTGGGTAACAGTAAACACTGGGAAGTCATCCACTTCATTGTAATAACCGGTGTGGTCGCCGTAAGGGCCCTCAGGCGCAGTCTCATCTTGTGCTATATAGCCTTCAAGCACAATTTCTGCGCTGGCAGGTACTTGCAAATCGTTACTGATAGACTTAACCACTTCGGTTTTATCTCCGCGAAGCAAGCCAGCAAAGGCGTATTCAGAAAGTGTATCTGGAACGGGGGTAACTGCCCCTAATATGGTAGCTGGATCTGCGCCAAGTGCTACGGATACAGGGTAGGGCTCCCCGGGGTGTGTTTGGCACCATTCACGAAAATCGAGTGCGCCACCACGGTGCGACAACCAGCGCATAATAAGTTTGTTTTTACCGATAACCTGCTGACGATAAATACCCAAGTTCTGACGCTTTTTATGGGGGCCTTTAGTTACACTTAAACCCCAAGTAACGAGAGGCGCTGCGTCACCTGGCCAACAGCGCTGTACAGGAATTTTAGATAGATCTACGTCATCACCCGTTAATATCACCTCCTGACAAGGTGCTTTTTTTAGTACCTTGGCAGGCATGTTCAGTACCTGCTTAAATACCGGAAGCTTTTCCCATAGGTCCTTAAGCCCTTTTGGCGGCTCAGGCTCTTTCAAGTAGGCGAGTAATTTGCCTACTTCGCGCAATGCTTCTACAGAGTCTTGCCCCATGCCCATCGCCACGCGCTCTGGTGTACCAAAAAGATTGGCAAGAACCGGCATATCATGGTTTTTGGGGTTTTCAAATAACAGAGCAGGGCCGCCAGCGCGCAAGGTACGGTCTGCAATTTCCGTCATTTCTAAGTCGGTGTCTATGGGCTGGGTAATGCGTACTAGTTCGCCTTTGGCTTCTAATTGGCGAATAAAGTCTCGTAAATCTTTGTATTTCATCAGTGCAGGTGTATCCACGAATGTAATTTATGGCAAGAATATACTATTTAGCGATAAAGTCCGATCAGTAAGCGCTGCTAATCTGTGATTAAACCTTTTACAGACAAATTAACCTTTACAGAGGCCATATTTCTGTGTGATATAAGAAAACGTTAAAAATTTTAACAAATCTAGGTTCTGTCAATCCAACGTGTATGAGACGACTACACTGTAGACAAGCAGGCCTATCTTTTGCCTAAGGTGGTTACATGAGCTCATTCGATCAGGATATGCTAGACGAATTAAACTTATTGCTTAAGTTCCCTGCAGACAGTTTACTTCAAGGCCTTAAAATTCATCACGACGCTAGTCAAACAATGGTAAACGCAGCGTCTAGACTGTACTCAAAAGGGTTGATTACTCAGCCCGACGGCGGTTATCTCACCGATTTAGGTATCGATCTCGCCGATCACGCCCGTCACATCCAATCAGCATTGTGCCCGAGAAAAAGTAGTCACTAGGTTTTTTAGACTGCCAATTAACCTGCCTTACAATAGCCTTCACGGGAATGTAAGCCTTATTATCTAGTCATTTGTACGAGATTGTGTAAAGAAAGGCATGTCTTAGTTAAGATAATCTATAATAAGTCGATAACTTAACTAAGACACTGCAATCATCAGATACACTTTTGCTATGAAACGTTTTTTATCGACCGCTTTATTTATTTGCGCCTCAGCGACAGGCTTTTCCGCTTGTGCGCTAGAAGGTGAAACGATTGAAGAGCTGCGCGCTGTTCAGCTCTACAGCCAAGACGCGTTAATCGATATGATCAATGCCAATACGCATTTAGATAAAGTAGTAGAAGATAGGTGCCAGTTAGTACAAGACATTGAAGCGCGCGCCGACGTACTTAAAATCCCCGCCTACCAGTTTTTATGGGGTGATATGTTAGCGTGGGGCGTGTGCATTGATGCAGCGCCGTCGCGAGGCATTGGTTACATGGAAGACGCTGCTAACCAAGGTTTGCCTGCCGCGCTCGAGCAGCTTGGACGTTATTACGCAAATGGCACGTTGGTTCAGCAAGATAAGTCCCGCGCCGTCGTGTATTTACGTGAAGCCGCTGCGCTCAAAAACTTAAAAGCGCAGATTAGGTTAGTTGAATTATTCTTGGAAGGCTTCGGTAGCCCTTACGACTATGAAGATGCCTACCACTGGCTTTATAACTCGGTGACGAGCGATAAAAAACAGCATCAACAAATCGCGTCTTACTTAGCTCGACTGGAAAAGCTAATGCACCCTAAAGCTGTGCGCCAAGCTAAGCGTCCGATGGACAGTTAAACAACATCTGTAGAGGCTTCATTCCCAGTGGCTTGAACGGTTGCTCTTTCTTTTAACGCCTTGCGTTGTTCATCCTGTTGCGTGGGTGTGGATAGCAAGTTCAACAGAATTTGGGTAAGCCAATAACCTAACGCTTTCGCCACCCGGTAAGCATAGGGCGTATGAGCTGAACTTTGCCTATGTATTGCACTAAAAATACTGCCGGAATGTGCACTAGTACACAGAAGTAAAGTACATCGGCCATAATACTGTGTACCCATTCCAGCGTACTGTTGCCGAACATGGCATCAATCTCTTCCATCATAAACCCGGTAATACTCAATCCAAGCATAAGAGCTATGACAGCAAATACCATAAGCCAGCCGAAAGGGTTGTGACCATGGCTAGTCGGAATTTGCCTATGTCTTAAGTGACCGACATGGTCTAAGAAGGTTTGCTTATCTAGCGATATATTCGAAAAACTAGCGTATGATGCACTTTCATTTTTATAAGAATTAGATTTGCTCGAGTAAAACCCCCACGCAACACGCGACAATATAAGTGCTAAGGCAACATAACCCGCTATTTCATGATAAAGCCGGCCGGGCTCTACAATAAAGTAATTGGTGAGAAAGGCTGCGACAATACCCCAGTGGCATACGCGCACAATCCTATCCCAAACATAAATATCTGAAGGCGTGTCTTTAGCTTTACTCATCACGAGCTCTTCTTAAGTTAAAACAAAAACGCTGCAATAGTTTGCAGCGCTTTTATCAAGTTATAAAGCAAGCGACCCATATGCCGTTTGCTAACACGAACTTAGTGCATTTCTTTTTTAACAATGCTGCCATCAACAGGGTTGAAGTAAATTTCAACTTTATTTTCTTCTTTATCGAAGCCATAGATTTCGTAGCAGCTGCCGTCTGTCACTTTGAACTCATTAATTTTATAGCCTTGTGCTAGCAACTGAGCCTGAAATGCATCTTGATTTTGCCATTCAGATTCTGGTGCAGTAGTACATTGCGTAGTGCCGTGCTCAGCACTACATGCGCTTAATAAGGTTGCAGCGCCAATAGCAGTAGCCATCATTAGTTTTTTCATCGCAGTCTCCATTTCGCTTTTTAGTTAAAAGTTATTTCTGTCCTACAGGGGAAGAGTGTACTTATTTTGTTCTTTTATGAATAGGGCTTTTGTTGTTCACTGTAAGTGCTTATTCTTGTCTATTTTTTGGTTCAGGTTATTAATGTATGCAAATAAAGAGCATCAGCAAATAAAAATTAGCGAATAGTGTGTTGCTCTTTTTTATAGTGAATAAGTGAAAGCTCAAAGCCACAGGCATCTGCATATTTACGTAAGGTTGTCCAACTAGGGTTACTATTTCCTTTTTCTAAGCGGCTAATATTACTCTTGTGCGTTCGCAATTTTTCTGCAAGCTCTTCTTGAGTGAGCCCCGCTTCTTTTCTCATGGTTAACAAGTGCTCGATAAGCGAGAACTCACTTTCTAAGCGCTCGTACTCTTTTTTTACTTCTGGATTTTTAAATGCTTCTTGTTTTAGATTTTGTAAAGTCATAGCGAGGTCACCTCTTTCATCCTCAGTTTAGCTATTCGCAGTATTTCTTTTGGTGTTTTTTGAGACTTTTTTACGAAAGCATATAAAATGTGTACTTTTCGCCCGTTGTCATAACAAAATATTCCCCTGCCAATCCCTTCTTTTGCTTTCGCTCTCAATTCGAATAATCCGTGACTTAAAGACTGAGTATGCGGAGCACCTAAATTCGGGCCATGTTTTTCCATAAGTTCGAGTAATCTTATGAAGCGCGCCAGTATTCCTGGTGGCATAGTCAATATTTGCTTATTTACGTCCTTATAAAACTCGACTTTCCAATCCATTATAATTCCAATTGAGTTGTCATAAATGATAACTTTTGTTGCGCATTAATTCAACAAAAGTTATATAACCCGCTACCGTGTAACAACTGAATTTTGGTATAGGACGAGACAAGCGGTAGCTGTCATAAAATTGCCTCCAACTTGTCATGTATGGTTCATCGAACCGTCTCAAACGAGCTCTAGATTCTTGTGCTTCTGTATTCACAAATAATAAGTAGTGTCGTCAATTTGTTGGCGAAATTCTTATAAACATACAAAACACTTAATAAGCACACTAAAGGAATCATTTGATGCACCCCCTGTACCTACGAACGGTTTATTCTCGCTCTCTGCTAGCCACAACAATTGCTTTTGCGCTATCTACAGCTGCAACTGCTCAGGAAAATACGCCAAATAGCGCCAACGAAAAAGACTACATAGAAGAAATTACCGTTACTGCGCAAATGCGTGAGCAGTCTGTTATGGATGTGCCAGTAACTATGGATGTCATTGGTAGCGAGTTCTTAGAGCGTACCAATATTATGGAGCTTGATGAGCTTTCTCGTATTTTGCCGAATGTCCAAATTCAAGAGCAAGCAGTAAGTCTACCGTCGTTCAACATTCGCGGAGTGACCGACGATGTATCTTCAGTATCGGCAACCCCTCGTATTTCCGTATATCAAGACGGCTTTGATATCAGTAAGAAAACGGTAGCGAGTGTTGCACTTTACGATATTGCTCGCGTTGAAGTACTCAAAGGCCCTCAGCCAACACTTTTTGGTGTGGCAGCAGCAAACGGTGCGGTAAGCATCCACTCTAATCTTCCTACCTTTGAGCAAGAAGGTAAAGTACAGGTTGGCTACAACTCTGAGCAAGGCCAAGAACTCGAGTTTATGTATAACCAGCCGATTAACGACAACCACAGTTTTCGTATAGCGGGTCTTTATCGTGAGATGGACGGCATTGTAGAAAACAATGCATGTAGCGCCGACTCTTATTACGGTAACGCCAATATGTACAATCATCTTGGCGAAGAAGTGCCGTGCAATAGCGAAGATTTACAGGGTGTATCAGTCCAGGCGTTGCGCGCAACGTGGCGTGCGAACTATGATCAGCTAGAAATTATCGCTCGTGCTGCAATGGAATATAACGACCAGCCGGGTATTGCATTTAAATCCGGGTCTATTGCTCCGAATGGCGGTGACACAAGTCCGTTTAGTTCGGCAGAATTTAGTTTGGGTGGTGAATTGGGAATTGAACGCACGCTTCAAGCTTACGATCTGACTTTAAACTACGACTTTAACCAAATGCTTAGCTTGCATGCCGACGCCTACTATAAAGATGTAGAAGTAAGCGAAGGTTTCGACGCTGATGGTTCAGCTTTGCGTATTCAAGACGCCTACTTTGATAACGACGCTACGCTTCAAGGTGCGTCAATGCGCTTAGTGTATGATTCTGGTGATAAACTTGCAGCATTCGTTGGCGCGTCTATCACCCAAGACGATTCGATTTTGCCATTCTATGTAATGGTAGACCCGTTTGTTCGTGGTACGTTTGATGCCGTAAAAGCACAGCTTGAGGCCAGTTCAAACATTCCACTTAATCAAAATATTGCCACCGACGCGTCGCTAGGAGACATTGAAGCACTGCGC
This sequence comes from Alteromonas sp. KUL150, assembly GCF_009811475.1. Lineage (NCBI taxonomy): Bacteria > Pseudomonadati > Pseudomonadota > Gammaproteobacteria > Alteromonadales > Alteromonadaceae > Alteromonas > Alteromonas sp. KUL150. The sequence continues at coordinate 68,712 of NZ_BLIJ01000045.1, read as the reverse complement.
GCTATGTTAGTGTCACAGCTATTTAATGCCGACGGTTCTCCTATTTCCAACCCTGCGCTGCCGCCTATTTTCATTCAAGGGCCCTTCATATTTGAAGCCGAGTTAGATATTGCGTCTTACGTTGCTGAAGTGTCGTACTTTGTTACAGATAGCATTAATGTGACAGCGGGCGTGCGCTATATCGATGAAACCCGCTATACACGCAATACCTTTACTACCGCAGATGGTGCTTTTACTTTTGACGCGGAGCGTGACTTCGACGATACCCTACCGCGCTTTGCCGTAAGCTATGACGTTAATAACAACTGGAACGTATATGCGAACTACGCCAAAGGTCGTCGTTCACCGGTTGTCGATACTAACGCAGGTGGTGTTAACGTTACCAAAGCAGAAATAGTTGATAGCTACGACGTAGGTGTTAAATATCAAAGCGCCAACTTCATGTTCTCTGGCGCCATTTTCACCTACGAATATAGCGACTATCAGCAAAGCTTCACCGATGCAGAAACTCTTCAATCTATCACCGTGACGGTTGGTGACTCTACCATGTCGGGTATCGAAGGTATGGCTACTTACAATTACAGCGAAACGCTGACATTAACAGCAAGCCTTGGTTTTCTAGATGCAGAGTTTGCCAATGACACTGCCGATGGCTCGCCATTTCAGTACGGCGGCAACAAGTTCCGCTTAGCACCAGAAGTTAGCGGCGCGATAAATATCAATAAAGTGTTCAACATGAACAATTTTGATATTGATGTTAACTGGCTAACCAGCTTCCAGTCTGAAGTATTTTTTGAAAGCAGTAATTACCCGGGTCTTTCTCAAGATACCTACTCACTCACTGATGTGTCGGTGAAACTGCTTCAAGACAACAGCAAGTTCGCTTACGAGTTCTACGTAAATAATCTGTTTGATAAAGAGTTCTTGATTGATGCGGGCAACACAGGTGGTGGTTTAGGTATTCCTACTTTTGTTCGCGGCATGCCGCGCATTGCAGGTGTGCGTCTTTACTATGAGTTTTAAAAGCCGATAGTCAGAAAAGACCATTCCCGTCAAAACGCCGTTCATTTTGACGGGAATAGAACTTAGCTTTTAATGAATGTTTAAAAAGTCGTACCTAAAGTTTTAATTGTCATTTAGGTGATCCTCCCATTCATACTTCCTTTTTGTCTTGCTATACTTGAGATTCTCAAAGAACCTTGGAGAATCTTTATGCCCTTAAAAGCTACCTCAGTAAGATTAGATGATGAAACGCTTGCACGTGTAGGCGAAATGGCTAAAGCGATGGATAGGCCTAGGGCGTGGTTGATGGCCGAAGCTGTCAAGCAGTATGTTGCTCGCGAAGAGTGGTTTATTCAAGAGGTGGAAAAAGGTGTGAAGTCCGCTGATGAGGGGCGCTTGACCGACCAAACTGATGTTAAAGCTAAATGGGAGGCTAAGCGTGCAACTCAAATGGACTGATCTCGCTGTTACCGACTTAGAGAAAATTGAAGTTCATATTGCTCAAGAAAATAGCCCCACTGTCGCTATCGATGTTGTTATAAACATCATTGATAGTTCGCACCTAATCTTATCAGAACACCCTAGGGCGGGTCGCCAAGGCCGATTGAAGAATACGCGGGAGCTTGTGATTAATGGCCTGCCGTTTATCGTTATATATCGAGAGAACATTATTACAAATTGCATCGAAATACTACGTGTTCTTCATGACGCTCAGCAATGGCCGAACGCAGACTAAAAACAAATTGTTTTTGGAAAGAATTAAGTTTGTTGTGCGACTCGCAACATAGCGTTCATAGCCTCTAGTTGTACAAATAACGTGTATAGACTCAAGCCTATACACGCTAACGAAATTGCAGAATGCTATGCCTTCATCTCATAGCTATGCGTATTAACCACTTTTCCAGTTTTGGTTAGAATAGCATCCACATAGTGCCATGTGGCTTTTGCAGTATTCTCTGTAACGGTCAACGTCATGAACCCGCGCTGGTGAAGATTACAGTACTGCAAGTCTTCAATGAGTAACGGAAGATCATCGGCAAGGGTTTCTGCCATTTCATCATCCATGTTTAAATAATGTTCCATTCCCGGCGATGTCACACCTGGTGTGGCAAGTTCAACTCCCACCTCTGTGCCATCTTTAAGGGTTAATTTATTGTGCCATGCGTTATGCGTATCGCCAGCAAGCGCTATTACTGGTTTGCCGATAGATTTTAGCTGCATCAATACTTGTTCGCGCTCAACAGGGTAGCCATCCCATGCGTCTAAATTATAGGGCATTACGGTATTGATAAGTGCCAACTCTTGTTCGCTTAGCGTCGCCCCCTGCATTTGCTTGCGCTTAATATTCGCAAGTTGGTGCACGTGCGCAGGGATCTCCTCTCGCTTAACACCGTTAAAAATAGAGACAGGAAATAGCATGCGGCCAATCAATAGCTGTTGACCGAGAACTTGCCATTTTGCCTGGCTTTGCTGCATAGAGGTATGTAGCCAATTGCGCTGGGTTTCTCCAAGAAGTCCCCGTTTAGGGTTGCTGATATCTTTCATAAAGCCCACTTGGTCAAAGGCTTTAGTTTCAGCGTCGCGATAGTTGGCGTATTCAAGCTGCTTGTCACGAGCAAGTACACGGGTATCAAGCATGTATAAATCAAGCAGGTTGCCAAAGGTAAATTGCCGATAAATTTCTAAGCGCTCAGTGCCAAATGGCGGGCGAATAGGGAGCCATTCGTAATACGCTTGCACTGCTGCCGCGCGACGTTCATAAAAATCACCTTCATCTGCCTGATGATTTTCAGCCCCATCTTTATAGGTGTCGTTTGTAATTTCATGGTCATCCCACACAACAATAAAAGGCTTATTCTGATGCAGCGCAAGTAGGCCTTCATCCGTGCGGTATAGCGCGTAACGGTTTCGATAGTCGGTGAGCGTATAAAGCTCTGTATCGTTATCGGGCGCGAAGGTTCGACCAATTTCTTTTGCATGTTCCGTGGCGTAACCCTTTCCATCGTACTCATAAATATAGTCACCAAGGTGCAATACATAGTCGATGTTGTTGTCTTTCGCTGCTTCCATATACGGGGTGAAAAAGCCAGCTGGATAGTTAGAGCAAGAAAATATACCAAATGTGACGTTAGACACATCGGCTTCAGGTAACGTGCGGGTTTCACCTACAGGGCTGGTATTGTTCGCGCTTTTGAAGCGGTAAAAATAACGACGGGCGGGGCTGAGACCTTTTACATCTACTTTTACAGTAAAGTCATGGGTTGCTTTGGCTTCAACCATGCCGCTGCTTACCACATCGCTAAAATCAGCATCGCTTGCCATTTCCCACAAAATATTGGCTTTAACTATCCCTGTACCTTGTGCAGGCAAGGCGCGCGTCCAGATAATAACGGCATCTTTTAGTGGGTCGCCACTAGCGACTCCATGGGTAAACTGTGCGTCAGTTTTGGGGGAGTTATTTGCAGAATTGCTAACAGTACAGCCCGCTAGCCCAGTAGACACAGCCACGCTTGCTCCAGCGAATGACGACAGTTTAATAAATGATCTTCTATCCATATCCATGCTCTTTTAAGGGTTTGTAAGATAACTAGTGATGTAATTGTTTTGTTGAACGTGCGTGAAACAAAAATGCAAACCCATTTTTATACTGAGTGTTTGTGACAATGGGATGTCAGGCTGAAGTGAATCGATAACTGAACGTTAGATCGAAGTTTACACATTTGTGCTCGATTAAAATATAAACATATTTTTGAGACAGGATTACCTCTATGGTAATCTTATATAGGTCGTTATATGACAATTGTGAGCTTCCTACATCAAGAGCTACTCGAAATGTGGCTCTCAGATTACGATGAATGGCTTCCGCTAGCATATCGTCATGAAGTCTGGAATGCTTTGTTCGATTTGGACGCTGCATCACAAATATCTGATTTGCTAGATATCGGCGCACTAAGATCCGAAGAAAGCGCTCTTTGGTATGTGACAATCACGGTGAATAGCGTAGAGCCTTGTGGAGCGGTAACTTGTTATTTTAACGATGGTGACTGTTTCAGTCTTGATTTCAGAGAATACAATCCATGAAACAAAGTATGCACATAGGTATTGAATACAGAGGTAACCAGGGCAATGCAATAATTGATGCTGGAGAACGAGCGTCAAGGCCCGAACATCTCAAGAGGCCTCATCCCGGTGAAGTGTTCAAACGTCGGTGTATGTCGAAATCATCGTTGAAGCAAAACGAGATTGCGCAATGTCTAGAAATTTCGACTAAACATTTATCGCGATTTGTTAACGGGCATTCAAATCTAACTATTGAATTTGCTCGCAAGCTAGAAGCCGTGAGCGGAATAAGTGCTCAGGCTTGGATGCATTACCAAGTTGCCTACGATTTGTACAGAACAGCAAATAATAAACCCAGTTTAAAATCAATTTACTAAACCAAAACTCAGCTAACTGGCTTATCGCCGTTACGGCAAGAGGGTGACTAAAAAAATTTCAGTGTCACCCAAATTGAAGCAGTTCGCTTAGCACGGCAACGACATTTGGGTTTCCAGCGAAGTAATTTGTTAAATCCAATATGCCCAAACAACGCGTAATCTTTTACCGTAAATACTGTTATACTGTGCATCAATTAACCACCTGAACCAAATTCGGTTCGAGTGTCTAAAAATTCATATTCCAACGTTTTCTCTGGTGCCTTAAAAATAAAGGCCGCAAATAAAAACGTTTTGAGCGAAATACAAAAGGTAAATTTAAAATACATGAGTGACGATCCGCATTATCAGCGCGAGAAAGAGAAGTACGACAATCCGGTAGCTAGCCGGGAATATTTAATGAGTTTACTAAAAGAGCACGACAACCCGTTGTCGTTTCTTGATATCTGTAATTTGGTGAACGCGTTCGACGAAGAAGCGCGTATTGGTATTCAGCGTCGCCTACGTGCTATGGAGCGCGAGGGGCAGGTACAGTTCACTAAACAGAAGAAATACATACTTCAAAACCGTGATGAAATAATTAAAGGTCGTATTATCGGCCATAGAGATGGTTTTGGCTTTCTACGCCCGGAAGATAAAAGCGGTGACTTGTTTATAAGTGCAGGGCAAATGAATTTATTCCTTCACGATGATGTTGTAGAGGCGCGAGTGAGCGGTACTGATCGCCGCGGTAGAAAAGAAGCCTTTATTACCCAAGTCATAGAGCCTCGTAGCGAACCTATCGTGGGTCGTTACTTTGTAGAGCAAGGTTTTGGCATGGTTGTGCCAGATGACAGCCGCTTGCAGCACGAAATTGTCATTCCGCCCGAAAGTACACATGGTGCCCGCATGGGGCAGGTGGTTGTGGTAGAACTTACTCAGCGCCCACGTCGCAAAATGAATCCAGTGGGAAAAATTGTTGAAGTACTTGGCGAGCACATGGCGCCAGGTATGGAAATCGAAATGGCCCTTCGCACGTTTGATATCCCGCATCAGTGGCCAAACGGCGTTACTAAGCAAGTGGAAAAGCTTACCGATCAAGTGCCTGATGAAGCCAAAGAAGGGCGTATGGATTTGCGCCAGCTTCCGCTGGTGACTATTGACGGTGAAGACGCCCGAGATTTCGATGACGCTGTTTATTGCGAACCTCTCGATGATGGTGGCTGGCAGCTTTGGGTAGCCATTGCTGATGTGAGCCACTACGTGCGCACCGGCACAGCCCTTGATGATGAAGCGCAGCAGCGCGGTAACTCAGTGTATTTCCCTGACCAAGTCATCCCCATGTTACCTGAGGTGTTGTCGAACGGACTGTGTTCACTAAACCCTGAAGTTGACCGCCTGTGTATGGTGTGTGAAATGACCATCAGCGCCCAAGGGAAGCTAGAAGAGTTTCAGTTCTATGAAGCAGTGATGAACTCTCATGCCCGTCTTACCTATAATAAAGTATGGGGTATTCTACAAGGTGATAAAGAGCTGCATCAGCGCTACGAGCCACACGTGCCTCACCTTCGTAACTTGCACGACCTTTACCGCGCTCTCAAAAAGGCCCGCGCCAAACGTGGTGCCATTGAATTTGAAACCCAAGAAGTGAAATTCGTCTTCAATGCTCAGCGCAAAATTGAAAATATTGTACCGCTAGTACGTAACGATGCGCACAAGCTTATTGAAGAGTGCATGATCATGGCGAACGTAAGTGCGGCCCTGATGCTTGAAAAGCATGAAGCGCCAGCGCTATACCGAGTGCACGATAAGCCCGATGCTGACAGGCTAACCGCATTTACCAGTTACTTAAGTGAAATAGGCATTCCTCATCGTATTGTTGAAGATGCAGAGCCTGCTGCGTTTACCGATGTGGTGCTTAAAACTCGTGGCCGTGTAGACGAAGAACTTATTCAAACCATGTTGCTGCGTTCAATGAAGCAGGCGGTATACGATGGTGACAATGTGGGTCACTTTGGTTTGGCCCTTGAGGCTTATGCGCACTTTACGTCACCAATACGTCGCTATCCTGATTTAGTGGTACACCGAGCGCTTAAAGGAATTATCGCTAAACAGAAGGGCAAAAAAGCAGTAAGTGGTGCGAAAAACTATACAGTCGAGGAAGTAGAGCAGCTAGGCGAGCAGTGTTCAATGACCGAGCGACGCGCCGATGATGCAACCCGCGATGTTGCCGACTGGCTGAAATGTGAGTTTATGCTCGATCACGTTGGCGATACCTTTGAAGGTGTGGTGAGCTCGGTGACAAACTTTGGTTTATTCGTTCGCTTAACGGAATACCATATCGACGGCCTGGTGCACATTACATCGCTAGATGATGACTACTATCACTACGACGACGTAAAACAAGCGCTCGTTGGCGAGTCAGGCCATGGCCAGTTTAGGTTAGGTGACACGGTAGAAGTCACGGTTGCTGCGGTTAATCTTGATGAAAGAAAGATTGATTTATTGCTCGATAAGTCTATGCTGCGCTCCGCAAAAGGCAAGAAGGTTAAAGTGAAATCAGCGAAAAAAGCAGCTGATAAACCTACTCGCTTCGATAATAAGCCTCGCTCTGACAAAGGCTCCCGTTCTGACAAGAAAGGCAGCAAGGGTAAAGGCGGGTCAAACTCGTCCAGTCGTAGCGGTGGAAAGTCGTCAAGTCGCGGTGGCGCAAAAGGCGGTAGCAGCGGCAAAACATTGTCATTGAATAAAAGAGGTAAGCGTTAAATGGCGCAGCAAGAATGGTTATACGGGTTACATGCTATGCAGTCGGTACTTGAAAAAGAGCCAGAGCGTGTAATGGAAGTGTGGGTGCTAAAAGGGCGTAACGATGAACGCTTAACCAACATTGTTAACCAAGCACGACGTTTTGGCATTTCGGTTCAATTTAGTCAGCGCAAAGCGCTAGACGATAAAGTGAATGGCGAACAGCACCAAGGTGTCGTAGCAAAGGCGAAGCCTGCCCGTGTACTAGATGAAGCCGACTTGGATAAGATTCTGGCAAACGAGGCGCAGCCGCTTATTTTAGTGTTAGATGGTATTACTGACCCACATAACCTGGGCGCTTGTTTGCGTACCGCGGATGGCGCAGGTGTTCACGCGGTTGTAGTACCCAAAGATAATTCAGCAAGTCTTAACGGTACGGTGAGAAAAGTGGCCTGTGGTGCAGCGGAAGTCGTGCCCCTTATTCAAATCACAAACTTAGCTAGAACGTTAAAGCATCTTCAAGATAAGGGACTGTGGATTATAGGTACAGCAGGTGAGACCGACAAAACCCTTTATGACGTTGATCTAAAAGGCCCGACCGCGCTGGTAATGGGCGCTGAAGGTAAGGGTATGCGTCGATTGACCAAGGAAACTTGTGATGAACTGGTTAAATTGCCAATGGCAGGCAGCGTAACCAGTCTTAACGTATCGGTGGCTACTGGCGTTTGTTTATACGAAATAGTCAGGCAGCGCAGTTTGTAGTGCTATATGAATGCTGTTGCGTCGATAGTTAAGCGCAAAAGCACACAAAAAATTTGGAAGGCGCGCAGAACGAGTTTTGGCGCGCCTTTTTCGTTTCTGCTTTTCTCAATAAAAAATCACTCTGCTAACGCGAAAGGTATAGTTTTTAGGCTTTACTGAATAGCATTTAATATTTTGTTACATTTCTAATTGTAAAATAAATGTTAATTATGGGGTTTCATTCCTAATATGAATTCGCTCATAGCGTTTGATTAGAGTGGCTTGCGTACATTAGAGGGGGGTTCTGCCCACATTTAAAGGTATGAAAAATACTCACCAAGGTTGAGGTATTATACTCAACGTATTGATTAGCCGACTAATATGAGCTCTGCGAATAAGCTGACGCACTTGCTTATTTGCATACCTGACAAACGGGTAGGTCGTTGCAACGCTGTTGCGTCGGTTGTCATGGATGAGCTTTTCGTATGAGGTAATGGTTATACCTGTATGTCATTTAATAACAAATAGCTTCAAAAGCACGAACAAAAACAGTGCTGAAGTTAATAAGACAGATAAAACAGGAAATAAATTTTGAACTCAAAATTAAATAAGAAACACACATGTCTAACAGCAGCTGCTCTAGCTGTATCACTCGGTTTAACAGGTAACTCTGCAATGGCTGCCGGCGAAGGCCTGGTAAAAGTCAAAGAGAAACCTCAAACCGTAGAACAAGCATTAGGTAAACGCCTAACTGTTGATCGTTTAGTTACCGCAGGGCCACAGCGCTACATCGTTAAGTTTAAAGATGAGATGCAAAGCGAGTCGATTGAGGTTGTTTCTTCAAACGACAAACTGAACGGCAATAAACTTAAAAGCGCGAAGACTAAAGGTAAAAAACCTTTCGACATTGCTGCGGCAAAATCTGAAGTCAGAAAAGCAGGTGGCGCTATCAATAAAGAGCTGAAAAAGCAAAAAATGGTAGCGGCTACCATGAGCAAATCAGCGCTGAACAAGCTTCGCAATAACCCTAACGTAGAAAGTATTGAGGTGGACGTACTTCGTAAGCCAATGGCGCAAACAACCCCTTACGGGTATACCATGGTTCAGGCCAACCAGTTCAGCCAGTCAGACACCACTGCTCGCAAAGTATGTATCATCGACACAGGTTACAATTTGGGTCACCCAGATTTGCCAGGTACTAACGATGGTGTAACAGGCCAGGCAAACAACAGTGCAGTAGGTAACTGGTATAACGATGGCAACGGTCACGGTACGCACGTAGCGGGAACGATAGCGGCATACGACAACAATGAAGGTGTGGTTGGTGTATACCCGGGTGTTAACATGCACATCGTTAAAATTTTTAACGATAATGGCCAATGGACGTATGCGTCAGATCTTATCGATGCCATCTCTCAGTGTCAGGATGCCGGCTCTAATGTTGTGAACATGAGCTTAGGTGGGGGCAGCGCTTCTACTACCGAGCGCAACGCTATGCAAAGCTTCACTGATGCAGGCATGTTGTTAGTTGCAGCTGCAGGTAACGATGGTAATAGCGCCAAATCTTATCCAGCATCTTACGATGCCGTTATGTCAGTAGCAGCGGTAGACTCAAATGAAAACCGTGCAAGCTACAGCCAGTATAACGACCAAGTAGAAATCGCAGCGCCAGGTAGTGCGGTTCAATCGACCTACCCAACAAATACGTACGCAGCACTTAGCGGTACTTCAATGGCAACGCCGCACGTCGCTGGTGGTGCAGCTCTGGTATGGAGTTATTTCCCGCAGTGTACAAACAATGAAATCAGAAGTGCGCTTAATGCGACAGCAGAAGATAAAGGTAGTGCAGGTCGAGATAACTTCTATGGTTACGGTTTAATGCAGCTCGCAGACGCTTACAACTATCTTAATACTAACGGTTGTGCCGGCGGTAGCGGTGGCGGTGACAACGGAACAGACCCGGGTGTAGAGCCGGTATCGGGCCAGTTAACTAACTTGTCTGGAACGCGCAGAAACTGGGACCGCTACACATGGACAATTCCTGAAGGTGTGACGCGAATGACAATTCAAACTTCTGGTGGCTCTGGCGATGCAGACCTTTACGTGAAGTTTGGCTCTCAACCAGAGACAAGTAGCTTTGATTGTCGCCCCTACCAAAATGGTAATAACGAAGTGTGCACCTTTGATGCGCCAGCATCTGGAACCTGGCATATTGGAATCCGTGCCTATTCTTCGTATAGCGGTGTAACGCTTTCTTACTCATACGAGTAGTTACTTCGGTCTCCCTAACGACAACTTTTAAGCCTGCTTTTGCAGGCTTTTTTATTTTTTTAAAAGGTTATTGCACCTAATTTTCTGCATAAAGCGGTCAGCGTTTTATAAAGATATGTCAGCTTTGCAAAGAGAGCGTAAAGCCAAGAACTAATCCCATCTAAGACAGCCATATCGCTGTATTGTGCGTGCCCATAAAGCACTTCAACTGTGCCTATCCCGTTCGACACTGGCACTCATCCAACAAAAGAAAAATTTTAAAGGACATTCAATTTATGCAATTGACCTCTCATTCTTTGCTTACTGGAACCTGGTTCCGCACACTGGCAATGGGATTTATTGCCCTCGTGTGGCTTACTGCTTGTGGTGGCTCAGACAGCACCAGTTCAGATTACTCTTATGCTTATCTTCAGTTTTACAATGCGTCTCCTAATGGCGCGAATGTGGAAATGCGGGAAGTAGATGGAGATAGCTTTGGCTCAGCACAATTTGGTGACACAACGTCAATGTATTCAATGGATGATGGTGAGCTTGAGCTCGAATTCATACGCACAGATGCAAACGATCAGGAAGTGTATATAGACACCGTAACGGTAGACCTTAAAGACGGTTATAAAACTATCGTAGTGATGAGCGGCGACTTTAGCTCCCCAATATTTACGACCTATTCATATGAACGCGAGACAATGGAAGACCACTTTCGTTTGTTCGGCTTATCAGTAGCGGTGGATGGTGCATCTTATGACTTTTATATGAGTGAGTCTGGCGATCCATTCGAGGCTGCAAACTATCTTGGTACGGTAACAACATCAGATATACTTGAGTTTGAATACTGGGATAAAGATGACGACAGCGACTATTTCGATGAAGGTGAATATACCATCTATCTTACCGAACCTGGCAGTGATGAGGTTTTGTTCGAGTCGCAAACCCTTGATTTCGTTTACGAGACAGAATACGTAATGACGCTTCGTGATGTAAGTGGGGCGATCCAGGACGGCCTTGTTGTTGACACCATACTAAATTCTTCAACAGTGACGGCGCTTACCGATGTTGAAGCCGACTCTCAATATCGCATCTACAACTCAACCAACCTTGATACCCCGCTTCAAGTAACCTTTGGCGGTAATACCGACGAAGAAGACGTAAGCTTCACATTGGCCGCTGGCGCATTATCAGAGTTTAGTGCAATTCGCTACGGCGACTACCGTGTAACGGTTACCGACCCTTCTGGCAAAGTATCGGGGCTTAGCAACAAACTTATTACACTTAATCAAGGTGAAAGTAAGGCGGTATTGATTTACAACACCAACGAAATTCTTGGTGCAGCTACATTTGTAGAAAGCGGTTTGCCTCAGGCATACGATAAAACCGTAAACTTTATTAACCTTGTTAGTGATTTTGACGATGTTGATTTTTACTTAGTTCGAAACGATGAAACCATCGACACTGCCGAATATGATGTACAGAATCTAGAATTTGCAGAAAGCACCAGCGAAGTTTTGCCCTCTGATTATTACGAAGTGATTGCCGTTTATGAAGACGGAAATGAAGAGCAAGTGCTGCTTGATAGAACAGCGTTATTTGGTTTTACCGAGGAAGAGAATTACATCGTGACCGTCGAACCTGCAGACACACCTACTGGCTATGAAATTAACATTCTTTATTAATGAGTTAGTGGCAAAATTAGACTAATTGATAGGGTCTAAAACTTTAAATTATTGAAATTTCTTTTACGTTTAAAAGGTCGACATATTATATGTCGGCCTTTTTAATTTCTGACGTCGGCTGGGAAGCACATGAGTATCATCAAAGAGTTACAAATAATCTCTAACGACCACACCATGTCTTTAGATACTAAACTTCGCAACCTGTTGGCGGTGGGGACGAAAATTCTTGGCCTAGAAACCGGGATTGTGAGCAATATCCGAGGCGACCAATACAGCATATTAAGCGTTGTAACGCCAGATGACAGTATACTCGTAAACAGTTTCTTTGCGCTTCCTGATACTTACTGTGCAGATGTTGTAAATGCACAGTCTCACATTGCTTACCACGACATTAATTGTGAACCTGGTGCGTCACACCCTTGCTTTGCTAAATACACGCTTAAAAGCTATTTAGCAGCACCGGTTAATGTATCAGGAGAATTCTTCGGTACCGTAAATTTCTCTTCACTTACATCTCGGCAAAAGCCTTTCACCTCAATAGAGGTAGATTATTTGCTGTTGCTGGCAACTTGGATTGGTAATGAGCTCGAGCGCCAGCAGGTAATGGAGAATCTTCATGTACAAAAAGCAATCTTGGCAGAGCGCAATTTATTACTCAGTCAAGTGACTAATCTTGCCGGCGTGGGGACATGGGAGCTTAACCTTGATACGCAGGCACTTAGTTGGTCTGGTGCACTCAAGCGCATGTTACACATGCACGGAGAAAAAACTCTCAAACCCGAAGATGCGACCAATTTGATAGCCGACGATGCTCAGCGGAAGGACTACATAGAGCGCTTCGCACATATGATAAAAACAGGCAAAGACTTTGTGTACGAATTAGAGGTACGTACCGATGCCGGTGAGCCTCGTTGGCTGGAGAGCAGAGCACACCCCATTATCGAAAATGGACGTTGTACAAAAGTGATTGGCGCAACTATGGACATCACTCAGACATATCTTGATAAGGCCGTGTTAAAACATAAATCTGAGCTAGCAGAAAACGCTTTAAAAACCCGAAGCGAGTTTTTAGACAAAATCAGTCACGAGATACGTACTCCCATACATGGCGTGCTTGGTATGCTAGAAGTGCTGATGGGCACGTCTTTGAATACCAAACAGTTTGAACTTGCTTCCAATGCATCAAAGAGTGCAGATTCTTTACTCAAAATTGTTAATGACATACTAGATTTTTCAAATATTGACGCAGGTGATATTCCTTTTGAAGAAGCGGCGACTGATTTAGCCCTAACAATTGAAGAACAAGTGCCCATGTTTGCTCGTTTGGCTAAGCAAAAGGGGCTTGAATTAAACGTAAACACAGAGAATCTTAAAGGAAAGGTATTCAAAGCTGATAAATTACGGTTAGGGCAAATTTTGCTTAATCTTCTTAATAATGCGATGAAATTCACTAAAGAAGGTAACGTTACTGTAGAAACGAACTGCATCCGCTATGGAAAGGGAAGGTATCAAGTAAAAATCGTGGTGACAGATACAGGAATTGGTATAAGCGAGCAGCAGCAAAAAATAATATTCTCTCCATTTATGCAGGTAGAAAATTCAGCGCAGCGGGGTTATGGCGGAACAGGGCTTGGTTTATCTCTTGTGAGCAAAATTGCAGAGCATTACCAAGGTAAAATTGGTGTGAGTAGTCATCTAGGCGTGGGTTCGCGGTTTACTGTTACGTTGATGTTAGATGATGCCACGACAGGCGTCGATATTGGAAAGACATACGCAAGTAGAAACGACTATACGCCTACCCGCCAGGAGTTAAGCAGGCTAAAAGCGCTTATCGTAGAAGACAACGAAATAAATCAGTTAGTAATAAAAGAGCAGTTAAAAGAAATAGGGTTACCTAGCGAACTTGCAACTAATGGAAAAGAAGGCGTTGAAAAAGTAAAACGCTCATTGACTGAAAAATCACCTTATGCTGTTATTTTCATGGACTGCCACATGCCGGTAATGGACGGTTTAGAAGCGACAAGACATATACGGGCGCTAGGAGAGCAGGCAGAGCACATTCCAATTATTGCGTTGACGGCTAATGTTTTAACAGACGATAAAGAAAAATGCTTGAAATCCGGTATGAATGACTTCATATCAAAACCTGTTGGTGTAAGTCGTTTGAAAGAATGTGTGTTCAGGCATCTCAGTAGTCAGATGCAAAACAACGTATCCGCGCTAAAAGATCCTGCTTGATAACCTATGACGTGGTTATCAGCCCCGACTTTTAGTCGGGGCTTTTTTATTGTCCGCATAGTCTAAAAATAATTCAATTTACCGCTATCACTTCCAAAAGTTTTCTGTTATTATTTCGCGCCCTTTTTATGGGGGTATGTACATAAAAGCAACGATATCCAGTTGTTTTTTAGCAGCACTAACGACTCGGGAGAGTCTTAATTTAAGAGCGGAGCACTAACATGATCCAAATGCAAACTAACCTGGACGTTGCAGACAACAGCGGCGCTCGCAGGGTTCAGTGTATTAAGGTTCTTGGTGGCTCGCATCGCCGTTATGCAGGTATCGGTGACATCATCAAAGTTACTGTTAAGGAAGCAATTCCTCGCGGTAAAGTAAAAAAAGGTGACGTACTGAACGCAGTGGTGGTGCGTACTAGAAAAGGCGTTCGTCGTGCAGATGGTTCTACCATCCGTTTTGACGGTAACGCGGCTGTTATGCTTAATGCAAACAAGCAACCAATTGGTACGCGTATCTTTGGCCCGGTTACCCGTGAGTTGAGAAGTGAAAACTTCATGAAAATCATCTCATTGGCCCCAGAGGTACTATAAGGAGTCACGATAATGGCTAATAAAATTCGTCGTGATGATGAAGTAGTCGTATTAGCGGGTAAAGACAAAGGCAAACAAGGCAAAGTCCTTAAAGTGCTTATTGCTGATAACCGTGTAATTGTAGAAGGCGTTAATCTCGTCAAGAAGCACACTAAGCCAAACCCACAATTGGGCGTAGCTGGTGGCATCGTTGAGAAAGAAGCTTCTATTCACGTTTCTAATGTTGCGATTGTTAACCCGGCAACGGGCAAAGCAGATCGCGTTGGTTTCCGTTTCGAAGATGAGAAGAAAGTACGTTTCTTCAAGTCTAACGGCGAACTTGTTTAATTATATTGGAGAGTACGATGGCGAAACTGCATGATTTCTATAAAGAAACAGTAGTAGCTGAACTTGCTAAGCAGTTCGGATACAAAAGCGTCATGCAAGTCCCTCGGATTGAAAAAATCACTCTAAACATGGGTTTAGGTGAAGCAGTTGCTGACAAAAAGGTACTTGAGAATGCTCAAGCTGACATGACGGCTATCGCCGGTCAGAAGCCTGTAGTCACAGTTGCAAGAAAATCAGTAGCGGGTTTTAAAATCCGTGAAGGTTATCCGATTGGCTGTAAAGTAACCCTACGCGGCGAGCGTATGTGGGAATTCCTTGAGCGTTTGATTTCAATCGCTATTCCACGTGTTCGCGATTTCCGTGGTTTGAATCCTAAATCATTCGACGGACGTGGTAACTACAGCATGGGCGTGCGTGAGCAAATCATTTTCCCTGAAATCGATTTCGATAAAGTGGATAAGGTTCGCGGTATGGATATCACTATCACTACCAGTGCGAATACAAATGAAGAAGCACGTGCTCTGCTGGACGCGTTTAACTTCCCATTCAAAAAGTAGGGGTGTAGGGTTATGGCAAAAGAATCAATGAAGGCACGCGAAGCTAAGCGCACTAAGCTAGTAGCTAAGTACGCTGAGAAGCGCGCCGCACTTAAAGCGATTATCAGCGATGTTAACGTTTCTGAAGAAGAGCGTTGGGACGCTGTTCTGAAGCTACAACAACTGCCACGTGACTCTAGTGCGTCACGTCAACGTAACCGTTGTCGTGTAACTGGACGTCCACATGGTTACCTACGCAAATTCGGTCTTAGCCGTATTAAGCTTCGCGAAGCAGCGATGCGCGGTGAAGTCCCTGGCCTTAAAAAAGCCAGCTGGTAAGGAGTAGCTGATAATGAGCATGCAAGATCCTATCGCGGATATGTTTACCCGCATCCGTAACGGCCAGATGGCACAGAAAGTTTCTGTGACTATGCCTTCTTCAAAACTTCGCGTTGCAATTTGTGAAGTATTGAAAGCTGAAGGTTATATCACTGACTTCGCTGCTTCTGGTGACGTTAAGCCTGTTTTAGAAGTTACGCTTAAGTACTTCGAAGGCAAGCAAGTAATTGACACAATTGAACGTGTAAGCCGTCCTGGTCTGCGCATCTATAAGAAAAAAGATGAGCTTCCAAAGGTTATGGGTGGTTTAGGCGTAGCTATCGTGTCGACTTCTAAAGGTGTGATGACTGACCGTGCAGCGCGTAACGCTGGCATGGGCGGTGAGATCATCGGTTATGTAGCATAACGGAGGAGTTGAAATGTCACGTATAGCAAAAGCCCCAGTAGACGTTGTATCAGGTGTAGAAGTTTCTATCTCTGGTCAAGAAGTCACTGTTAAAGGTAGTAAAGGCACTTTGACCCGCGTTTTTAACGACGCTGTAGAAGTTGCACAGGAAGAGAACCAACTTAAAGCACTTCCACGTGAAGGTTTTGCTGATAGCTGGGCACAAGCAGGTACTGCTCGCTCTATCCTAAATGCAATGGTTCAAGGTGTTTCACAAGGTTTTGAGAAAAAACTTACTCTATTAGGTGTTGGTTACCGTGCAGCAGCACAGGGTAACACGCTTAACCTAACGTTAGGTTTCTCTCATCCTGTAGCATACCAAATGCCTGAAGGCATTACGGTTGAAACTCCTAGCCAAACTGAAATCGTCGTCAAAGGCGCCGATAAGCAGGTGGTTGGTCAGGTTGCGGCGAACATTCGCGGATACCGTCCACCAGAGCCTTACAAAGGTAAAGGTGTTCGTTACGCTGACGAAAACGTACGTCGTAAAGAAGCTAAGAAAAAGTAGGTGGGTGATACGATGGATAAGAAAACAGCTCGCATTCGTCGCGCTACTCGCGCACGTGCAAAAATTCGTGAACTGGCCGCGCATCGCTTGGTAGTAAACCGTACACCTCGCCACATTTACGCTCAGTTAATCGCTCCTTGCGGTTCTGAAGTGTTGGCTGCAGCTTCAACTGTTGAGAAAGATCTTGCAAAAGGTCTTAAGTCTACAGGTAACGCTGAAGCAGCGACGGTAGTCGGTAAAGCAATCGCAGAACGCGCACTTGAGAAAGGCATTAAAGCAGTGGCTTTCGATCGCAGTGGTTTCCAATACCACGGCCGCGTTAAAGCATTAGCTGATGCAGCTCGCGAAGCTGGTCTTCAGTTCTAGGAGTTTATAATGGCTAAACAAGATGTTCAAAATGGTGAATTTCTAGAGAAATTGATCGCTGTAAACCGCGTATCTAAAGTGGTTAAAGGTGGTCGTATCTTTAGTTTCACTGCATTGACAGTAGTGGGTGACGGTAACGGTCGCGTTGGTTTTGGTTACGGTAAGGCACGTGAAGTACCTGCTGCAATCCAAAAGGCAATGGAAAAGGCACGTCGCAACATGGTTGACGTAGACCTAAACGGTCACACGTTACAGCACCCGATTAAAGGTCGTCACTCTGGCTCTAAAGTTTACATGCAACCAGCATCTGAAGGTACCGGTATTATTGCCGGTGGTGCGATGCGTGCAGTACTTGAAGTAGCTGGTGTACAAAACGTACTTTCAAAATGTTACGGCTCTACGAATCCAATCAACGTTGTACGTGCAACAATCAACGCGCTGACAGAAATGAACAGCCCGGCGAAAGTTGCTGCGAAGCGTGGATTGTCTGTAGAAGAAATTTTGGGGTAATCAGACATGGCAACGATTAAAGTAAAGCAAACTAAAAGTGCAATTGGCCGCTTGCCAAAGCACAAAGCTACGCTTAAAGGTTTAGGCCTTCGTAAAATCAACCATGTTCGTGAACTGGAAGATACCCCAGCCGTTCGTGGCATGATCAACCGTGTATATTACATGGTTGAGATAGTGGAGGAGTAAGACATGCGTTTAAATACAATTTCTCCAGCCGAAGGTTCAAAGCCTACTGGTAAGCGTTCTGGTCGTGGTATCGGCTCAGGTCTTGGTAAAACGAGTGGCCACGGTCACAAAGGTCAAAAAAGCCGTTCAGGTGGCCGCGTTAAGCCAGGATTTGAAGGTGGTCAGATGCCATTACAGCGTCGCCTTCCTAAGTTCGGTTTCACTTCACGCAAGAGCTTTGTTACTGATCAAGTAACTCTTGCTGAAATCGCGAAGGTTGATGGTGATACTGCGTCTCTTGAGACTTTAAAAGCAGCTGGACTTGTTAAGAAAGAAATCCAGTTCGTTAAAGTTGTAAAGAGCGGTGAAGTTTCACGCGCTGTTACAGTAAGCGGGTTAAAGGTTACTAAAGGCGCTAAAGAAGCGATTGAAGCTGCTGGCGGTAAAGTAGAGGAATAAGCTAGATGGCTAAACCAGGATTGGATTCAGGCGCTAAAAGCGGCTTGAGTGAGCTTAAGGCAAGATTGTTGTTCGTACTTGGTGCGATTGTTGTATTCAGACTAGGTTCTTACGTTCCTATCCCTGGCATCGATCCAGCTGTACTTGCTGACTTGTTCGAGCAACAAAAAGGCACCATTGTAGAAATGTTCAACATGTTCTCCGGTGGTGCGCTTGAGCGTGCATCCGTTCTGGCTTTGGGCATTATGCCATACATTACTGCATCCATTATTATGCAGTTGCTCTCGGTGGTTCACCCGCCGATGGTGGAGCTTAAAAAAGAAGGCGAAGCAGGCCGTCGTAAAATTAGTCAGTACACGCGTTATTTAACGCTTGTATTGGCTATCTTCCAATCTATTGGAATTTCGACTGGTTTGCCTAACCTGATTAATGGATTGGTGATAAACCCTGGCTTCGGATTCTACTTTACGGCAGTAGTGAGCCTAGTCACAGGAACTATGTTCCTTATGTGGTTAGGTGAGCAAATTACCGAACGAGGTATTGGTAACGGTATCTCTATATTGATTTTTGCTGGTATTGTTGCCGGTCTGCCAACAGCGATAGGTCAGACAGCGGAACAAGCAAGGCAGGGCGACATTAATTTGTTGTTCCTACTGTTGATTGGCGTAATTGTCATTGCTCTTACATACCTAGTTGTATTTGTAGAGCGCGGACAGCGCAGAATTGTGGTAAACTACGCAAAACGTCAGCAAGGCCGTCAGGTTTTTGCTGCGCAAAGCACCCATTTACCGCTAAAAGTCAACATTGCTGGTGTAATTCCACCAATCTTTGCTTCTAGCATTATTCTGTTCCCGGGTACTATCGCAGGATGGTTCGGACAGAATGAATCAACAGCGTGGTTGCAAGATGTAGCGCTTATGCTATCTCCTGGTCAACCGCTGTACGTGATGTTATACGCAGCTGCGATTATCTTCTTCTGCTTCTTCTACACGGCGTTGGTATTCAACCCGCGTGATACAGCAGACAACTTGAAGAAGTCTGGCGCGTTCATCCCAGGTATCCGCCCGGGTGAGCAGACGTCACGATACATTGACAAGGTAATGACTCGCCTTACACTGGCTGGCGCACTGTACATAACCTTTATTTGTTTAGTGCCTGAATTCATGTTGATTGCGTGGAATGTGCCGTTCTACTTCGGTGGTACGTCGCTTCTAATTATCGTAGTTGTTATCATGGACTTTATGGCACAAGTTCAGACGCATTTGATGTCTAGTCAATATGAGTCTGTGCTGAAGAAAGCTAACCTTAAAGGCTACGGCCGATAAGTTAGCCCCTTAATATTGATAGAAAGGGGAAAGATGTAATGAAAGTTCGTGCATCAGTAAAAAAGATTTGCCGTAACTGTAAAGTTATCAAGCGCAACGGTGTTGTGCGTGTAATTTGCAGTTCTGACCCAAAGCATAAGCAGCGTCAGGGCTAATCAAAGCGGTACAGAATATTTGCAAGGCTAAGAAAGCAGAACCTGAATTGTACTTATCAGGTTCTGCTAGTTTTGTTTAAAGTATTTTGAACCTTAATTTGCAATTTAGTCGACGGATAAGTATCCTATCGGGCTTTTTAGGTCGTCGACAAATAAACAAGAGGAGTGCTGTTAATGGCCCGTATCGCTGGCATTAACATTCCTGAGCACAAGCATGCTGTAATCGCTATCCAAGCGATCTATGGCGTTGGTCCCACACGTGCGAAAAGCATTTGTGCGGGTGCTGGTGTTGCAGAAAATACAAAAATCAAAGAGCTAGACGAAGCTACTATTGATAAGCTTCGTGACGAAGTGGCTAAATTTACCGTTGAAGGTGATTTACGCCGTGAAGTCTCTATGAGCATCAAACGTTTGATGGACCTGGGTTGCTTCCGTGGTATTCGCCACCGTCGTAGCTTGCCTCTACGTGGTCAGCGCACTAAAACTAATGCGCGTACCCGTAAAGGTCCTCGTAAGCCAATTAAGAAGTAAACGGGGAGTAAGTTATGGCTAAAGCACCAGCTCGTAGCACGCGTAAGCGCGCTAAACGTCAGGTTGCAGACGGTATGGCTCATATCCATGCGTCTTTCAACAACACAATTGTGACTATTACAGACCGTTCAGGCAATGCACTAGCATGGGCGACATCTGGTGGTTCAGGTTTCCGTGGTTCACGTAAATCTACCCCATTTGCTGCACAGGTAGCTGCTGAGCGTGCAGGTGTTGCTGCACAAGAATACGGTCTTAAGAACCTTGAAGTATTTGTTAAAGGTCCAGGTCCAGGCCGTGAGTCTGCGATCCGTGCTCTTAACGCTACAGGTTATAAGATCACAAACATTACCGATGTGACCCCTATTCCTCACAACGGTTGTCGTCCACCGAAAAAACGTCGCGTTTAATCGACGGACAGTTGGAGAAAGATCATGGCAAGATATTTGGGTCCAAAACTCAAACTTAGCCGTCGCGAAGGAACTGACCTGTTCCTAAAAAGCGGCGTTCGCGCAATCGATTCTAAATGTAAGATCGATACAGCGCCTGGTCAGCACGGTGCCCGTCGTGGCCGTCTGTCTGACTACGGTGTTCAGCTGCGTGAAAAACAAAAAGTTCGTCGTATGTACGGCGTTCTGGAAAAGCAATTCCGCAACTACTATAAAGAAGCTGCACGTCTAAAAGGCAACACAGGTGAAAACTTGTTACAGCTTTTAGAACAGCGTCTTGATAACGTAGTTTACCGTATGGGTTTCGCTAGCACACGCGCAGAAGCACGTCAGCTAGTTAGCCACAAGGCGATCATGGTAAATGGTCAAGTTGTGAACATCCCATCGTTTAACGTTTCTGCCGAAGACGTGGTTTCTGTTCGTGAAAAAGCTAAGAAGCAAGCGCGTATCGTAGCTGCTTTGGAACTGGCTGACCAACGTGAGAAGCCAACCTGGATTGAAGTAGACAGCAACAAAATGGAAGGCACTTTCAAGCGCGTTCCAGAAAGAACTGATTTGTCTGCGGAAATTAACGAACAGTTGATCGTCGAACTTTACTCTAAGTAAAGCTAACTAAAGAGGAAGCATTGTGGGTTCTGTGACTGAATTCCTAAAACCGAGATTAGTTGAGATCGAAAACGTTTCTCCTACTCGTGCCAAAGTAACTTTGGAACCACTAGAGCGCGGCTTTGGCCACACTCTAGGTAACGCCCTACGTCGTATTTTACTGTCATCTATGCCAGGATGTGCAGTTACCGAAGTAGAAATTGATGGCGTTCTTCACGAGTACAGCACCAAAGAAGGTGTACAGGAAGACGTTATCGAAATCTTGCTAAATCTTAAAGGTTTAGCGGTTCGCCTTGAAGGTAAAACTGAGGCAACCCTAACTCTAGTGAAATCTGGCGCTGGCCCTGTTGTTGCTGGTGATATTCAGCATGATGGCGACGTAGAAATTACAAACCCTGAGCACTTAATTTGTACTTTAACTGGCGAAGCTGAAATCAGCATGCGTATTAAAGTAGAAATGGGCCGTGGTTATGTACCAGCTTCTACCCGTCGCTCCTCTGAAGAAGATGATCGTCCAATTGGTCGTTTGTTAGTTGACGCTTCATACAGCCCAGTTGAACGTATTGCTTACACTGTTGAGTCTGCGCGTGTTGAACAACGCACAGACCTTGACAAGCTAATCATCGACATGGAAACGAACGGTACTTTGGATCCTGAAGAAGCGATCCGCCGTTCTGCAACCATCCTAGCTGAACAGCTTGATGCATTCGTAGATCTACGTGATGTATCTGAGCCAGTAGCGAAGGAAGAGAAGCCAGAATTCGATCCGATTCTGCTTCGTCCAGTAGATGACCTAGAGTTAACAGTACGTTCTGCAAACTGTTTGAAAGCAGAAGCTATCCAGTACATTGGTGACCTGGTACAGCGCACTGAGGTTGAGCTACTTAAAACGCCTAACCTTGGTAAGAAATCGCTAACTGAAATCAAAGATGTTCTAGCATCTCGTGGTCTTTCTCTAGGTATGCGCCTAGAAAACTGGCCGCCAGAGAGCATCGCTGAAAAAGATTAATCAGGTTTTTATCAAACTGATTTGTAGAGAAGGATAAAACTATGCGCCATCGTAAGAGTGGTCGTCAGTTGAATCGCAACAGCAGCCATCGTCAAGCTATGTTCAAAAACATGGCCGGTTCTTTGGTCAAGCACGAAGTGATCAAAACTACGTTACCAAAAGCGAAAGAATTACGTCGCGTAATCGAGCCTCTAATCACTATGGCTAAAGAAGACAGCGTTGCAAATCGCCGTCTAGCTTTTGCCCGCACTGGTGACAAAGAGGTTGTAGGTAAACTATTCAACGAGCTTGGTCCTCGTTACGAAGCTCGCCCAGGCGGTTACACTCGCATTCTTAAATGCGGTTTCCGTGCTGGCGACAATGCCCCAATGGCATATGTTGAGCTAGTTGACCGTCCAGTTGTAGAAGCTGAAGAAGAAGCAGTAGAAGCAACTGAAGAGTAATTAATACTCGATTAGAAAAAGGGGCCTGAGTGAAAACTCAGGCCCCTTTTTTTGTTTTATCCATTTTAACTGGCGCTTGTGTGAACGATTGCCTGCCGTTAAAACTAACTTGCGCTGTAAACGCAGCTTTTTCCATTTCGTTTGGCTTGATACAGGGCGTCATCCGCGGCTTTTACCAGTTCATCAATGCCGCTAGTTCTGTTGCACTGGGTAATGCCTGCACTAAACGACACGCTGGTATCAAGGGTAGATAAGCGCTGCACCACACCTAACAGATGTTTAACACGCCGTTCAGCTTGCTCTAACGACACATCCTTTAACAGCAACACAAACTCTTCACCGCCCCATCTGGCAATAATGTCGTCCTCGCGCGTGTGTACTCGTAGCGCATCGGCAAACGCCTTCAATACTGCATCACCCGCGTTATGTCCGTACTGGTCATTAACCAGTTTAAAGTCGTCTAAATCCAGAATTACCAGGCAGTGGTTTTTGGCCGTGTTGCTAGCAAGAAGCGAACTTACCAAAGAAAGAAACTTGGCGCGGTTGTAAACGCCGGTTAAATAGTCGGTTTCAGACAAATGCTTCGACGCTAAATGCTCGGCCTTTAGCTGATTGAACGCAGTATGGCGTGTGCCTTCATAAAATCTGAATAGCAATAGCTGAACAATAGCCGCCTCTAACACGTTAAGCAGCGAACCTGTTGATAGCGTAATGGGCACGCCGCTTTCTGCTTGTTTGTGCACCAAATAAACACAAACACACAGCGTAATAGACGACAATAACGTACCGCCGCGCCTACCTAGCAAAAAAAACGTAAACGGTAAAATAATGGTGGCCCACACCAAAGAATACGCACGGCCTTCAACGCTAATTAAAAACAGCAGCATAATGCTGGTAACGGTTAGCGATAACAGCCAGGCGGTAAGCGTAATTTTGCCGGTTTTTCTGAATGCGATATACACCGCTAAAGAAAGCACAAAGCCCGTGGCATCAATTAACGCCAGCTGAATGTCGTTAAAAACAAAAACATTGACCAACGACAGAATAGGAAACACTGAACATGCTAATAGCAAGGTGTGTTGAATCAGTTTAACGCGCCAGAAATCTTCGCTAAACTGAGTATGAGGAAACTCGTTATACCACCATTTAAAACTAACTTTTTTAGCGTTCATAGTAAATTTTATTCGCTGCGTTGTATTGTAGTAATTTTTCCTGATCCATTGAGATCCATAATGCCAACTCACCACGTTTATGTTAAGCAGAAATGCGCTTGTTAGCGGCACAGTGCGCCAGCCAACGCGCCATACGCCATTATCAGCACGAATTCGGGCGACTAATAATCACCAGGGTGTACTGCTTAACCGAAACAGCAAACATCAATTGGCGCAAATTAACCATTAGCCCGCTTTCAAGTTTAGGCCATTATTAAACGGTCGGACTACGTCATGTTTACAGTAACAGAAGCCACGCTGTGCAAAAGCATTATTAATAAAAAGCTCAAAAAGCTGAGAAATAAATACCAGGCCGCTGGTACCGCAAAAAAGCCAGAAAATGAATCGGAACTTATGGTGTTAGCATCGGTATTAAACAAGTTAAATGCGCATATTGATAGCCAAAACGGCACAATTTCAAGCAGCGTAAGCACCAAGGTATTGGTAGTAGACGACATTGTAGAAGTAAGAGATACCGTAACCGATATGCTGGATAAAATGGGCTTTGAAAAAGTGGATACGGCCAACAGTGCCGAAAAGGCGTGGACAATTCTGAACGACGCGGCAGAAGCCAATATGCCCTATAAAATTGTGCTGACCGATTCAGACATGAGCGGAAAAAGCGGCATTGCCTTATTAAGAGACATTCGCCAAAGCGAAGCACTGGCCTCGGCAGATGTATTTATTATGAGCGCAAACAGCGAACACGAAGAAATAATGAAAGCCATGGAAGCAGGCGTAACGGGCTACATATTAAAGCCATTAAGCTTTAACACGCTTCAAGAAAAATTAGCGCAATACCTGCCTGACGACGAATAGCAGGGCAATGGCCGGATGTATTACTTCATAGCCCAATAAGACAGGTTGAGAGAATTGGTGCTGAATTAAACGTACACCTGCGATGAAGTGGTGTTGAATTTGCTTATAGCCTATTGTTTGCACGTTATATTTGGAAATAATGTTTATCGTGTTTTTAAAAAAGCCATTCTAAATTAGGTTTTTGTAATTTATTTATTTCTATTTTTCATAGCAAGGAAGGTTATGTTAACTACGTCTTCGTTTACACAGTCGCTATCATCAACTCCGTTGTTTAGTAAAACGCTGTCTACCGCTTACGAGCGGTTAAGTTCAGGGCTAAGAATAAATAAAGCTGCAGATGACAGTGCTGGTTTACAAATATCGAATAGGTTGACCTCGGAATCTCTAGCGAAAAACCAGTTGCGAAGAAATTTAAACGACGGCATTAGCTATGCGCAAATAGCGGAAGGCGGGCTGCAAGAATCTGCCGATATATTGCAGCGTATGCGGCAATTAGCCATGCAGTCTCAAAACGGCATTAACACCGATGCAGATAGGCGCGCACTTGATAGAGAATTTCAGCAGCTAAAAAACGCACTTAATGGCATTGCTTATAATACCGAAGCGTTTAATCGTTTGCCCTTGCTAGGTGACAACGATTTATTGTCAGATAACGTGCCTTCAATTGGCGATACTTTCGTAAAGGGTAATACAGTTCAATTGAGCAGTGGCTTACGTTCTGTAGCATACATTCCCGCTGGTTCAACAAACATATCTATAGATATTGATAGCTTTTCGCAAGACGATGATCTGCAGGTATTTACAACTAGCGGTAGGCATCTAGTTGGTACACCACTGTCTGACAATGTGTGGGGTACCAATAACGTTAACTCAACGAGTGACATCAAACGTTTTTTATTCCTACCTGAAGAAGGGTATGCACCAACCGCAAGCTACGATGGTAGTGCTTTAATTACTAGCGGTTCTGGTACGATTAACGGAACAACATTCACCTTTTCAGGTGATCAGCACCCCGGAGTAACAACAGAAAGCTTAACCATTGATAATACAAGCGAGCCGCTTATTATTTCCGTAGTGGGGCAAGGCGTATTTAATGCCACCGTAGATTGGGATACGTTGGGTGCCGCAGGAAGCGGTGGAAATATCTTTGAGGCGGGCCCTGTAGATATCACAGCTACTAACTCGCTAGGCGATGGCACAGACTTCATAAACTTAACTAAAACGCCAGTGGGTTTATCTGACTTAGATATGGTAGAAAGCGATGTACTTTCCTTTGAAAGTGCAGAAGCGGCGTTACAGCAAATTGATGATGCGTTAGCATATGTAAGCGAGAGCCGAGCGTTTTACGGCGCAAAGATGAATCAAATGGAGTCGGCTCTAAAGATCAATGACCGAATGCACGAGGGCTTAATGGCAGCGCGTTCTCAAATCCTCGATACAGATTTCGCTACAGAAACCGCTAAATCTACACAGGCGCAAATCGTGGAGCAAGCGAGTATTTCTGTAAGGGCTCAGGCTAAATCTACTGATGAGCAGGTTTTGGGGTTGTTGAATGGGACAGTAAGTCAAAGCGCGTGAATAAGGCGGTTATAGGCATAGCGCTGTTCCTCAAACCTCAATGGCTAGTGATTGCTCTTAATGCTACAAACTAGGGGCCCAAAGCTGCTAGCTATTAATGCTTCAGTTGTAATACAACATAACTTTGCCATTTAATCGTAATACAAACCTTTGTATACTAAACACTGAATATACAAATAATAGGACGTGGGCGTAGAACCCACACATCAAGGATATTACAAATGAAACCAGTAGTATTAGCTGGCGGCTCAGGTAGTCGCTTATGGCCAAAATCTCGTGCAGCGCTTCCAAAGCAGTTTTTGTCTCTCACATCAGACAGCACCATGCTGCAAGACACAATCACACGCTTAAAAGGCACACCAGCTCAGAATCCAATTTTTATTTGTAATGACGCTCATCGCTTTTTAGTTGCAGAACAGCTTCGTCAAAAAGATATTCAGCATGGCGGTATTCTGTTAGAGCCAGTTGGTCGTAACACCGCACCAGCAATCGCATTAGCGGCACTACACGCAACTATTAATGGCGAAGACCCTGTTCTTCTTGTGTTGGCAGCCGATCACCTCATTAAAGACAACCAAGCGTTCCACTCTGCAATAGCTAAAGCTGAAAAACTAGCAGAGCAGGGTAAACTTGTTACTTTCGGTATTGTTCCTAACCAGCCGCATACGGGTTATGGATATATCAAAGCGGGCGAGCAAGCGGGCGATGGTTTTGAAGTAGCACAGTTTGTAGAGAAGCCTGCTTTGGAAACGGCAAAAGAATATGTAGATTCAGGCAGTTACTACTGGAACAGCGGCATGTTTATGTTTAAAGCAAGCCGTTATTTGGAAGAGCTAGAGAAATATAACCCTGAAATGCTAGACGTGTGTAAGCGTGCTATCGACACAGAAACACCTGATCTAGATTTTATCCGTGTTGACCACGATATTTTTGCGACTTGCCCTGACGATTCAATCGACTATGCAGTAATGGAAAAAACAGATAGCGCAGCTATGGTTCCGCTAGACGCAGGCTGGAGTGATGTAGGCAGCTGGTCTTCACTGTGGGAAACTGCTGAAAAAGACGAAAACGGTAATGCTACTGTAGGCGATACTATTCTAGAAAACACAAAGAACAGTTACGTAAATGCTGAGCAGCGTTTGGTTTCTGTAATTGGTTTAGAAGACGTTATCGTAGTAGAAACTAAAGATGCCGTAATGGTTGCCCACAAAGATGATGCACAAAGCATTAAAACGGTTGTGAACAAACTTAAAGCTGAACATCGCCCAGAGTTTGAATTCCACCGTGAAGTATTCCGTCCATGGGGAAGCTACGATTCTATCGACAGCGGCGCCCGTTTCCAAGTAAAACGCATTACGGTTAAGCCAGGTGAAAAACTATCGGTTCAAATGCACCACCATCGTGCCGAGCATTGGATTGTAGTATCGGGCAGTGCAAACGTAACTATTGATGAAGAAACACAGCTAGTTACAGAAAACGAGTCGGTTTACATTCCAATCGGTGCCGTTCATGCGTTAGAAAATCCTGGGAAGATCCCACTTGAACTTATTGAAGTTCAGTCTGGTGCGTATCTTGGTGAAGACGATATTGTACGTTTTTCTGATAGATATGGGCGCATTGTTAAATAAATGTTTAAAAAATGTTTGACAGTTAATCGCAGGAATTATATTGTTCGTGACGGCTGATAGTAGATTTTGATTTCTAAATATTCAGTTTATACCCACTATATAAGAAACTAGACCGGCTTTTGCCGGTCTTTTAATATCGTATAATTTTGAACAAGCGAGCAATTAGCTAAAGTGAAATAGTTTCGGCTTAATCAAAAACTTCGTGAAACTTAATCACTGAAGGCTTATAGCGCTCTATGCTATCAGATTCTATTTTTTCTCTTAATTTATCACACAATTCTTTAGGCTCAGCATCAGCTTTAATCCCCTTAAAATCCGTGTAGGCATAGTTCCACCATTGAATTTTGGTCAAATTTTCTATTTCTGTTTCTGAAAATCGATACTTAATAACTTTAGCCGGAACACCAGCGACAACAGCGTAAGGAGGAACGTCTTTTGTAACGACAGCTCTTGTGGCAATTACTGCGCCATTGCCAATAGATATTCCGGTAGCTAAAGTTACGTTATTGCCTATCCAAACATCGTGCCCGATAGTGATAGAGAGGTCTTGGTTCTGATGTGGGTTAGCAATTTGATAGGGAATATCTAGTTCAGCATCTTGTGATGACGATGTAGATAATATAAATGATGAATTGTAGGTAATTGCAGAGCTGGAAAAGCGTTCTATAGGATGCTTTTCTCCCATCACACTAACACCGCTAGCTATGGAGCAGTATCTTCCAACAACAGTATGCTCTGGTAGCTCGCTCCATGAATATGAGAAAGCGCCCATAGTATGCAACTTATTACCTTCGAAATAGCCAGTGTAGGGCTCTGCAAATGAACTAGAAAAGAAGCTAACTCGTTCATTCTCTTTAAACCTTCCACGTCCCTTTTGCGTGAAAAATATTCGCTTGTTCTGAAAAAAAGAATTTAGCGATGTATTAAAAAGCCTTTTATGAATCATGTGATTATCTTTTTATTGTTTTAAATTTTATCTAATGAAATTGGGTCATTTTGAGTTACGAACTTGATAATACCCGTTAATTTTTCATTTTGCGATGTTGTGAAAAGCTCTTGGTTTAATAAGGGGGAGGGGGTGAATACTAAGTCTTGGTTTTCAAGCTTTTCTTTTATATTGGCAAAGTAGTTATCATCTATACTTGGTGGCCTAATGATAAAGCGCGCATTGCTTTGGGTTAGAACGTAATCTGGAGAAATCGCTTTAACAAAGCTTACATCTAGGTTGCCTGCGCAATGGACAAAAACAACAATCTTATAGATTCTACATAGGTAGTTGAACAAGGTGTAGCTAGAAGACGAGCCAAGAATTAGAAGTACTTCATCATAAATTGCGTTATCATAATAAATAACACGTATTCGCCCGAAGTTAGGAAGTTTATTGTCAAAAACGACATATTTTTGATGATTAAATGAAGCTAGAAATTCCTCGTCGTGTTTTTTATTAGGGTAGATTTTGTTGCCTAAGTCGCCTGTTACATGTTTGGTCTTGTAATGGTCATTATTAAATAACTCTACAAGCTGACTAATATCAGTTTTTTGGCGCGACGCTACTTCAACACTCGCCTTCATTGAACCAAAATGACTCCAATGTGTATCACACATTCGATAGCTTCGCTTTTCTGATTCCTGAAGTACCCTAACCGGAAATATTACATCCAATTTTTCCGGTACTAGGTTTAAAACCTGATCAATAGCGGTATTTTTCCCTCTTTCAAATGGATAGTACTGTGGAAAAACCATCTCTTTTGAGGGGGCTATGAGCATACATGCATGGAAATCACAAGTCTCTTGCAAATCTAATAGAGTTCTAAAGTAATTTTTCCACTCTGCTCTATTTTGCCTTGAAAGTTTCAACTTTCCGGTGAATTGCTCAACACTATTGTTGGTATCATTATCCAAGAATAGCCAATTACCTTGTCCTTCTATAATTTCAAGTGCGCCTTTCAGTTCAAACTCAATCAGAGTGCTAAAATTCCCTTTTCTAATAAAGCCAATTTGAAAAAACTGGGATGAAACGTCTAAAACCGTTTTGAATCCACACATTAACAAAGGGTGGCCAGTAGAACACTCTTTAAGTACGACTTCGATGACATCGTGTCTCTCAATGTTCAATTCTATTGGTGTGACTCGACTACCCTCTAGCGCGACCACTTGAATATCTTCTCCTATTTCAGAGAGAAACCAACCGCTTAGCTCAATTCCATTACTTTCGATATTATCACTATCTATTTGAACGTCATTTTTTGGAGAATCAACACACCACTTAATAACTCCATCGATTGTCGGCGGGGCAATTATTTTGTTCTTTATTGTAAACGCTGACAATTTTCTCTCCTTTGAAACCTTCAGTGTTATATATAACGCCCTACGATGTCGTACTCATCCCTCAAATAATGTTTGAGGGTTTCATAATTTGGAACGTTTTGACTGACGTTGCGAATATTTTTGTGGCTTTCAGATAAAGGAACTCCCATGTCTTCTCCTAATCTTTCTAAGTCTTCTTGGTATCGGTGGACGGAGCCAATGAATTCAATGTTATCTATGCTTACACGTTCAAAAAATCGTGCGTAAGCTTTAGTAAATTGAGGTAATGTATTGTTAGTTATCATATCAAATACAATATCTTCAATTTTCGAGACTCCATTCATAACATATATTTTTTTTAGTAGTAGGTATTGTGGGTGCGCTCCGCCTGTTTGTAATAGGTGTCTCACCAAGCTGTAAACTCGAGCGACAGGATCTCTTACCCAAACCATCCTCTTTGAATGGGGGAAAACTTCAAGGTGACTTTCGTGAGGCTTGAAGTGGCCATGGATGATTTTACATTGTTTAGGAAGCCACAGAGGCTCCCCCCTAGAAATTTCTTTCGCTCCGGTAGATGCATATGCACCGAAAACCTGAGATGGATAATGCTGCTCAAGACTTGCTCTTAAAGAGCTTCCCGCTGTTTTGGGTATGTGATAAGAAACCCATTTAATGTTGGTGTGAGGGTGACCCTTCGAGTACTTAGAAGGATTGACGAGCTTTTCTAAAGCCCATGCTATTTTTCTATATTTCATTGAGTCTTTAATCGGATAAAACTGAAAAAGAATGTGCGGTAAAGGATTTTCTTTAAAAAAGGAAAATGAATTACCCTAGACGATTGCGCAAATCATCAATACCATTGCCCACAATGTTATTCTCAGGATATTACCATGCCTAAGACGCCGCCCCAATTAGTAATCAATTATTTTGATGCAACTTGGTATCTTAAAGCCTACCGTGATGTAGCAAATGCTAGCATTGCGCCTGAAAAGCACTTTGTTATGTTTGGTTGGAAAGAGGGACGATGGCCTTGCGACTTTAACGCTGTTCGCGCAGATCGGGACTTGTGGGACGATGCGAAAAGTGGCAGTGCGCTAAGTCAACTCAAGAGCTTGTTTGAGGCTGATTGCCGTGCTGAAAAAAGTTTAGCAGCGTGGTTTTTGGGGCGTTGGTATGCGAGTTTTAATGAATGGAAAGAAGCTCATTATTATTCTAAGTATTTTGCAAAAGATGACTTCATACTTGAGTTAATACCTCATGACGGCCCTGTAACTTTGTTTGCAATGTCTTACTTGAAAGTTGGGGAATTGGAAAAGGCTAAATCTATAATTTCGACAGCAACTTGGAAAAGCGCCTGGGAGCGCACAATTGTTTCGAGTCAAGTAGCATCTGGTCAAGAGAAAATCGCCATCCTAAATAGGATGTATACCAAAACCAATTTACTGAAATTAGTTGAAAAAGATGTTGATTTAGATGGTCTTACTTGTACACCGGGGGCTAGTCACAAAAGCTCATGGCTAAAGCCCTTAGTAACAGTCATCATCCCTTGCTTCAATGCGGAAAATACTATCCGAACTGCGCTTAACAGTCTACTTGCTCAAACTTATGAAAAAATAGAAATTATTGTCGTTGATGATGCGTCTACTGATAATACAGAGAAGGCTATCAAGGAAGTTGCATCAACAGACAAGCGCGTACGCTATTTAAAGTTAGAACGGAACGGCGGTGCTTATAACGCTAGAAACGTTGGGCTCAAGGCAGCGAAAGGAGGTTTAATAACCACGCATGATGCTGACGACTGGTCACACCCCCAAAAGATTGAAATACAGGTAAATGCTATAAAAGCAAACAAGAATGCTAAAGCGAGTGTAAGTTCATGGGTGAGAACCGATAACAATCTGGTATTTCAGCGTTGGAGAATTGATGATGGCTTAATACACAGAAATGTATCTAGCTTAATGTTTAAGAGAAGTGTTCTACGGAAGTTGGGATATTGGGATGCAGTTTCAATAAATGCTGATACCGAATTTTACTATCGAATTCTCACCAAATACGGGCAATCTTCAATAGTCGAGGCTTATCCTGAAATTCCTCTCGCCTTCGGTAGGGTTGAGCCTTCTTCTTTAACTAATGCAGGGCCAACGCACATTCGGACTCAATTTTCAGGATTAAGAAAAGAATATTTAGATAGCGCTCTCCAATGGCATAAAAGTGGGAAAGGACTTTATATGCCCGATAAAGGAAAACGAAAATTTATCGCTCCACCTTATATATGTAGAGGAACGGAGGTAAGCAATAATGACAATCTTAAGAATTACATTATTGACACGGAAGCGTTTGATGAATGTTGGTATTTAGCAAAGTACAAAGATATTGCTAGCGCTGGTATAGATCCCATTGACCATTATGTAAGGTATGGTATTCACGAGGGGAGGGAGCCAAATTCTTTCTTTAATCCGAGTGCTTACGCTTGGATTGAAAAAGTTTCTTTATCTCAAGCGTTTACTTTATGGCTATCGGATAGAGATAATCTTACAAAAGTATTGTCTGTAAAAGGGGAGCGTAAAGCAGATGGTGAAAAAAGCGTAATGATGTTTGCACATCTCGCAGGCCCAGAACTGTTTGGTGCTGAAAAAAGCTTTTTAGATTGTGTGCAAATGTTAGCTGAAAATGATGTGAACATTTATGTTGTTTTACCAAGCGCACTCAACGAAGAGTATGTTAATGAGGTCTTAAAATACGCTACAAAGGTATTTTTTCTCCCCATATGTTGGTGGGACGGCAAAAGAGAGGTTATAAATACACAAGTAGCGATTATTGAGAGACTAAT
This sequence comes from Alteromonas sp. KUL150, assembly GCF_009811475.1. Lineage (NCBI taxonomy): Bacteria > Pseudomonadati > Pseudomonadota > Gammaproteobacteria > Alteromonadales > Alteromonadaceae > Alteromonas > Alteromonas sp. KUL150. Next base: position 35,499 of record NZ_BLIJ01000045.1, on the reverse strand, counting down.
AACATCTCAGAAGATTGATACAGTATACGTAAATACGATTACAGTATGGGAGCCGCTTGTGGCTGCGAGCAACTCGGGCGTTAAATCAGTAATGCATATCAGGGAACTTCCTGAGAATGATAGATCGCTATGCGAAGCCCTTGCAGCCTCCCCTGAAGTGATAAGAAAGCATGTAGCCAAAGCAGCTGATTTATATATTGCAAACTCAAAATTCACGCAAAGTTATTATGATTTAGGAACGATGTGTGAAGTTGTTCCGAACGCAGTCAGTATCAACAACGCTGTAGATACTGCAAATAAAGAAAGCTCCCCTTTCGTAGTAGCGATGATGAGCAGTAATATTGAGAAGAAAGGTATAAGAGATTTTTTTGAGATAGCTTTTGAATGCAGTAAAAGAAAGTTACCAGTGCTGTTTGAATTACATGGCCCTCGTACTGATATTTTAACTTCTCTACTCAACAATTATTCTGAAGAGAATGTTGTTTTTAACGGTTATTCTGCAGATACCGCCAATACCCTAAAGTCTGTCAATGTAATTCTTAACCTCTCCAATTTCGACGAATCTTTCGGTCGAACTGTAATAGAAGGGATGGCAAGTGGATGTGTACCTATTGCCTACAGCAAAGGTGCATTAACTGAAGTTGTATCTGAAAATTGCGGCTTTTTAGTTCCTTTTAAGATGACCAATGAAATTGTTTCGCTAATAGAAAAACTATCGCAAAATCATGGAGAGTTCGAAAAATTATCAAAACAGGCGTTTAAGGCAGTTGCAAATAGTTATTCAAAACAGAAAGTGAAAGTTAAGTTTTCCGAGGCAGTACTGACCCGGTAACATTTCTCTCAAGTTGGTGTTAGTATTGTCTTTGCTGAATATGTAGTACCAAAATGGTGCTTTTTGGCTCGCACATTAAATTGGCTGTATAAGAATAGTTTATGGAAAACAACGTTAGTATCCTGTCCTCCTCCTGGTGTATTCAGTACGACAAAACCTTGCAAACCATGCAAAATAGGGGTGAGGTCTGCTCGTTTGGCAAGTTCGACGAATTAGATGAGTTTGTAGATAAAAATGGCAAATTAGTATTAATCTACACATCTTTCTATGATTTCGTTGAAAGTTTAATAGCGAGAGAAACTTTATTCACTAAATTTTTAGAAAGTTGGTTGGCTCACTTTACACAATTAGTCAACTTTGCTCGTGTAAATAGAAGCAAAATCATACTTGTTAGTTCAAGAGATATTGCAATAAATAGAACATCGTTTGAGAATATATCAGGCGTAAGTTTGAGCGAACTCGAAGTACCAAACTTCTCATCCAGTACTAAACTTCTTGCTAACTACACTTCACAGGTCAATTCAGATGTAAGAAAACTCTTGGAGTTGTTAGATGCGTTAACAACTCCATTGAGTGAGGGTGTACTGCTTAGCGAAACCTCTGCTTATGATGTTGAAGTGTTTTTACAAGCGCAAGAAAAAAAATCTGCAGAGCTCTCTTCCGAAATATTTGAGCTAACTAAGGCGTTAAGTTCCACGCAAGAGGCATTAGATGCTGAGAAGCAAGCAGCCAAAAAGTTAGAAGCTATGATATTTGATTTAAATAATAGCCTGTTAGAAGAGGAAAGTTTCAATAAGTATAGTCTTAGCACTCTATCCGAATTTGACTCGAAAATAGCTACGCTTAAAAATGCACTGGAGGAGTCTGAGTTCGATAAACGACGTTACAGAAGACAAAGAGATCGAGTAGAAAAGAAAAACCAGAAAATTGAAGAGGAGTTGTCTCTTCTCAAGGTGGTTCTATCTACTAAAGACAATGAGTTAAAGCGTAACGCTGAGTTATTAGGTCAGTATGAAGCAAACACCTTAGTCGCTAAAAAATCAGCGATAGCTTCGACCAAGATAAACGAGCGGCAGAAAAAGTCGCTAGAAGCCAAGGTAAATGAGCTTCAAAAAAGTAATGATAAATTATTCGCTGAGCTATCATTGATAAGAAAAGAAAATGACGGTATGAAGCGCAGCAGACTTTATTCTGCAGGCCAGGTTATTAAAAAAGCAAAGAATAAGCTCAACCGTAGAGATGAACTTAGATTAGATGACCAAGAGATTTCATTAGTCGCCACCAGTGAATATTTTAATATTAAATGGTATTTAGAGACTTACCCTGATGTGGCTGAGGCAGGAATTCATCCCGTTGAGCATTACCTATTGTACGGTGCCGCTGAAGGTCGCCTACCGAGCCCAAACTTTGATGGTAAATGGTATTTGACTCGTTACCCTGATGTTGAAAGAGCAGGATTAAACCCACTAGTGCACTACGAAACTTATGGTAGAGGCGAAGGGCGTGTCGTATCCCCTAAGATGCTCGCATCTGAAGCATCTTCAAAGAAAAACTAGTGACACTACGACATGAGTGATAAGGAATATATGAGTTCAAGAGCTAAAAAAAGCCTGGTTTGGTTGGGAGCTGGTAACGTCGAAGGAATTGATGTTGACTTGCAAGAGTTCTCCAACTGTTACTTAGTTGAAGCCAATCAGGATATTTGCCAAGCACTTCAGCAGCGCTACTCAAACGTTAGTAACATTCATATTTTAAATAGCTTGATTGATGATGCGTCAGACTTGGTTCATTTTAACATCGCTAACCTAAACACACTTTCTTCCAGTTCAAAGTGTAAAGACGTGAAAATGCATTATCCAGGCTATAGGGTAGTAAGTGCAGAAAACTTGAAGCCGTCGACCCTCAGTGACTTACTGTCTTCGGTCAAGCTAGACGAGGAAGGTAACATGCTGATTATAGATCTCTACGCAGGAGTAGAGAGAATACTCAAGCAAATGTTTAGCTCTGACTTCGCTAAAACTTTCGGTAACATTGCAATTTTGGGGGCTGAAATTCGATATTTTGATGATAGTTTGCTTCCGGAGGAGATAACCAGTTTGATGGAGGCGAATAGTTATATCCCTACGCAATATACTTCTATGGCAGAAGGTGTGCAATACCAGCAGTACTTATTGAATCCCTTGGTAAAAGAGTTGGAATGTACAAAAAATACAGCATCGGTTTTAGAGAGTGAGCTTTCATTTGCGCAGCAAAAGCTTTTATCCGAGGAGCAACAATCTACTCGCTTCGCTGCAGAAATAGAAGAATATTCGAGCTTAGCAGAATCATTAGAAAATCAGATTAACGATGCCGAGCAGAGAAACCAAGAATTACTAAAAAAACTAGACCGAAAAACGCAAGATAATAAATCAATCTTATCGGAGTTAGCGCAAACACGCAGCGAGTGCGAAGAAGCGAAAGCTAGTTCAGCAGCGCAGTTAGAAGAAAGCAATCTTCGTGCTGAAAGTTTAACTAAAGAGCTAGAAGAAAAATTTAAAACCAACAAAGAGCTATTGGAACAGAACGAACTTTTGAATCATGAAGTCGAGGATTTAAAGAAGTCGGTTGAACTTTTGCAACTGGAAAAAAAGGAGCTTAGTGATTTGTGCTCGGAAAAAGACACAAATTTATCTTCAGTGCAAATTGAACTAGCTCAAAAGCAAGAAGAGATTGTAGAGCTTCGAGAGTCTATTGAATCGAAAAAATTAGTGCTGGCCTCTCTCGAGGAAAAGTCTGCGAATGATGACAAAACTTTATCGGAATTAACTACTCGCTTGGCAGCAGTTGAGAGCGAAATGGATGATTGCAAGCACGGAAATGCATCTTTACTGGATGAAAAGCTTAAAATAGAACAAGCTTTTAAGGAAAAAGACAAGTGGTTATCAGAGCATGAAAAATGGAATGCTTCACTGCAGCAAGAGTTGGAAAAACTAAAAGCTGATTTAAAAGCAGCTAACGAAAACGTAGATATTCAGAAGCAGCAAGTTGAAGTGTTACTTTCAAAAGAGCAAGCGTTACAAGAACAAACGTTCAGAAATGACAAACTAACACTTGAACTTGAAAAGTTTGATGCTCAGCTTCAAATGCTAGCTAAATTTGTAAAGGTTTAGCTATGTCTGAAGGCCACTCGAACTTTTTTATATCCCAATTAAACGTAAATTGTTTATCTTCATCACAATTTTCGGAAGTAACTGAAATGCATGATGCTTGGGCCGAATACTCTCTAGAAATAGATACTGACAAGTTAGAGAAAACGATACGCTCCGAAGAACAATTAAGTTATTTACTCGTGTTCCTAGGCGTGATTTTGGTTCACAAAGGAAATGTAGCTGAAGGCGAGCGTTTGCTTCAAGAAATTGCTGAACTCGAACATAACAACCCTCTATGCCGAGCGGTATTAATGTCGAGTGCATTACGGGCGTTAGCGAATGGGCAATTATTAAACAAAAATGAAGTTAAAGCGAAGCAACTTTATCGCCAAGCCAATGCTTGTATAAAAATTGCGGGAAGCGATATTCTTGGGAAAAACTTAATTAATGCTAAGATTCGTTTGGGGCTGCTTGATGACGCATGCGTAGACATTGAAAAAGCGTTTTTAAGCATGCTCAATGGTGTGGGTGTTAATGAAGAGATTAAGGATAAGTTAACAATATTGCATAGTGAAGTTGAGTTAATTCGCCATGAAATGACAATTGCTCAACAAAAACAGCAGCTATACATGCTTGCGAGTGATCAAAGCAATTCGTTAGATTTGGCAGATACGAAAGCGTTTAAGGAAGCGTTGATAGCCCAGTCCCCTTCACAACTAGGCCAAGATATTTGGGCATTAGAGCAGCATAATTTTAAAAGGGACGGCTTTTTTGTCGAATTTGGGGCAACAGATGGGGTATTATTAAGTAATACTTATTTATTAGAAAAGCTTTTCGGCTGGAAGGGCCTATGTGCAGAACCAAATCCGAAATACTTTGAGAAGTTGCAAACAAATAGACAGTGTGTCGTTACTAACAGTTGTATTTCTGCAACAACGGGCGAGGAAGTGGAGTTTATCTTCGCAGATGAATATGGTGGGATTGCGAGTTACGCAACAGCAGATTCCCACGCGAAAAAACGAAATGCTTACGCAAATGAATATGGTAAAGCCGTTTTACAAACAATAAGCCTTCATGATTTTTTAGTTAAGCATAATGCACCGAGAAAAATAGACTTCCTAAGCATTGATACCGAGGGTAGCGAATTTGATATTTTAAATACGTTCCAATTCGACCAATGGGATATCAAGTGTATTACGGTAGAACATAATTATTCTGAAGCCAGAGAAAAAATATACAAATTGCTTACAAGCAATGGTTATGAAAGAAAAACAGTTCAATTTGATGATTGGTATTATAGGGATTAATAGGGTAGAAAATGCAGTTTTGGCAATCAATTGATGAGGCAAGAGCGCTAGTTAAGGATGGTGACATCGAAGCAGCCAAGCAAACAGTTCTAAAGGCCTCAGAACTCGCAGAAGCTTGCACAATAAATAAAGCTAAAAAGCTAGCTTTTCTAGAACATTTTTGTTCTTTGTATGACTTAAAAGCGGAAATTTCTGTAGAGGAATACAAAGAGAGCAAGGTAAAAACTGAAGCGGGCATTGATCTAGACCAATACGTTTCCCAAGTTGGTAGTGGTACTTCTCTCGTTACCTGTTGTATGAACAGAAACGAAAACCTCGTAAAAGCCATTCCCTCTTGGATTGCGTGCAATGATATAAACGAAATAATTATTGTTGATTGGTCATCTGATGAACCGGTTTTCGATTATCTTAAATCGCACGGAATTGAAGACCGCCGAATTAAGGTTATTCGCGTAAACAATCAACCTCGTTGGATATTATCTTACGCTTTTAATATTGGCTTTAGAGCTGCGTCATACAACAAGATTCTAAAAACTGATGCTGATATTGTTGTGTATCCAGAGTTTTTTGCAAACAATACGTTGAACGAGAAGACGTTTATAGCAGGGGATTGGCGTATTGCTGAACCTGGGCAAGAGCATATTAACGGTTTTTTCTATGTTCATCGTGATGACTTAATGAAAATTAAGGGGTTTAACGAATACATAACTACCTACGGCTGGGATGATGATGATATTTACCATCGTTTAACAGAATCAGGTACACGCAGAAAAGCCGTCGACGTGAAAACCATATACCATATTCCTCACGATGACAGTTTGAGAGTGGGCGCCAGTGGACCAACTAAAAATCGAGACTTCTTGGCGGAACTTCATTCAACACCGCGTTTTAAAATTCATACAAACAGGCACATTGCCAACATAATGCCTGTGTGGAATAAAGATCGAATTTTCTTGCCCTTTAAAATTCAAAATATTGAAAATGGGCTTATAACCTTGCAGCAGACGGGCGAAAGCATTCACTATGTTCCTGCCCACATTCGCAGTCAGGCCGAGTATTTAGCCGAGCTAGAATTAACTTCGTGGGTAGCAGGTTTACGTACTTTTGACCTAACACCACAAAAACTGAGCAAGGTACTTAAAAGCAAACCCCAACATCTTGTCAATATACTAGACGTAGAAATTGCGTTGTACAACGATGAAAACGTATATGAATACATGAGCAATTATGTCGCGCTATATATTCATCCGGATAGTGTAAAAAAAGAGACAAAAGATATAAGCCTATTTTTAAAGGCATTGGCTGATAAGCTGCTAGCACTTGATTGTGGCTTAGTTGTTCAGTCTGATGCATTTAGAGATATAGCTTCAGTTATTCCAAAAACAAGTAACGTTTATTTTGTGCCTGGGTGGCGAAATATAGGAAAAAAAGTAGAGATCTCTTTCGCTGATTTATCTACAGAGATGGTACTCGAGCACAAAGGTTGTATTGCTATTCAGCCTAGCAGTGTTAATTTTTCTGATTTATCTGGCCAAATATTTCATTCAGAAGGTTTACATCCAGAACGCAATAAGTTCTTTGTAGACGCACAACACGGATTAGGAAATAGACTGCGCGCTATTGGCAGTGCGGCAGCCATAGCAAAGGCGACAGGAAAGGAGCTTGTAATAGTTTGGGAGCCAGACCATCATTGCGAATGTAGATTTTCAGATTTGTTCGATTACGATGGCGAAGTAATTGAAAAATCTTTCTTAGAACAAGCTAAGAAAGATGGCGATGTTTTCAATTATATGGAAATTGAAGAAGGCGCGGAAAAAGACAAGCCTGTAGTCGTTAAGCCTACCAAGTATGTATACGCCCGTGCTGCTTATACCTTTGTGCACGAGGCCAGCCACTGGGAAGCAGAAAACGAATTTATAAAAGCATTGAAACCGTCTAAACAGGTTTTAGATTTAATCGCTCCTTTCAATGTGGACGGCCATATAGCGGCGCACATAAGAATGGAAGCGGGGGCTGGCCTTGACCACAATACTTACGATTCTGTAGAGAACTGGACACAAGAAGGTCACGACCAGTTGCATTTTTGGCGCGAAAAAAGTCACTATTCGGCATTCATTAAGCGTATAGACAAATTAATTGAAGAAGATAGCAGTTTGAAGCTATTTGTAGCGACCGACTTACAAGAAACCTACGATATTTTTGAGCAATATTACGGTGACCGGTTGGTTTATTTAAAGAGAGATGTATTTGATCGCTCAAAAGAGCAAATAATTTACGCGCTTGCAGACGTGCTGTTACTTAGCAAATGTAAAAAGCTGCTAGGCAGTACGTGGAGTTCTTTCAGTGAAGCCGCAATGCGGTTGTCGAATACATATTCAGAAATAGAAATGAGTGGAAGGGATTTTTAAATGAAAAAAATCGGTGTGGTTGGGACTCACGGGCGAATAGACGGGTGTTCTTTCCTTGATACAGATGAATTACTAAGAAAAGTTGGCGCAAATACAGGTAATTTGCTGTTTCAATATGCAGTGTGTAACTTGTTAGATGAAGATTATGTTGTAGTCGGTGAGGATTTGCCATGGGATGTCAAGACAGTGCAAGACCAGTGCAGAATACTGGTTATACCTTCAGCAAACTTTGTAAGAGAAAATTTTGATTTTTCTGGCTTCGTTGATTTCTTAGATAAGACAGAGTTGCCTTTAGTGTTTTTGGGGCTTGGTGCCCAAGCAAAAAATTACGAGCAAACTGAATTCAATTTTCATGAAAGCATAGACCGACTATTAGATTTAATAAAACGGAAGAGTGAAAAAGTCGCCCTACGGGGAGCGTTTACCGATAAAGTCCTTCGTGAAAGGGGAGTTGACTCGGGTGTTATAACTGGCTGCCCAACCAACTTTATAAATAAAGATCCAGACTTTATTAATAAACTGAAAGTGAAATGGTCGCAAGATGCATTTTCTTTTGTTGCGACGGGTGATGAGCCTTGGCCCAAAGATCTTACAAAGCGTGACGCAGAAAGAAAAATGATTGAATGGGTAGCCAAAGGGAATGGTTTGTACCTTCAACAATCAGTAGAACCGTTTATAAAATATGCCAGACAGCGTAATTTATATCAGACAGCAGTAGTTCCAGAGCACCATGAAAACAGCCTAAAAAATGCTTTAGCGCCTTATATGTCTGATGAAGAGTTTAGAGGCTTCATAGCAACCAAGATGCGACTTTATTATAACGTTGATCAGTGGATGGAAGACTCTGCACGCGTTGATTTTTCTATAGGTTTAAGGCTTCACGGCAACATGGCGGCATGGCAGAGCGGAACGCCAGCGATTTGGGTATACCATGACTCGAGAACACGTGAGCTTGCAGAAACAATGGCTTTGCCTCACTTAAGTCATACTGATTTTCTCAAATATGACTCATTAAATGAATTAAGAGAAAGTACGAACTTTGACTTTGAAAATTATAGTAGGGTTAGGGAAGGTTTACGAAGTAATTTAATAAGTGTTTTGGATGCACATGAAATCGCACATAAATTATAAGATAGATTTGCTTAAAACTGCTAATCTATCGGTGCCTGGAGGGGGGAATGTTAGTGAAGACGCTGTCCCTATTTTACTATCTCCAAAGTACCGCATAAATCGTCTTGCCTTCAATTTGTCGCCACAAAAGCTTGATAAAAACAACGAGTTATGTTTTCAAATAAAATATGATAGGGAATCATTAGTTAAGTTCGATATTCTAAAAGGTGACATAGGTTTTCCTGAGATATCTTTCATTAACAGTGAAAACGAGGTTTATCGCCTAAAAAGAGGTAACTTCAAAGATTTTTTGAATAGAAATGAATTAAAAGAGTGGCAAACAGTGAAGATCCCACTTTCCGTGTTGATCTTTCATGTCGACTTGAAAGAGAACGTCTTAAGCGAGTTGGGCTTTTTTGAAGCACCTATCGTTAAAATTGTTTTTGATTTTCTATCTTCAAGTGAAGAAATAAGGTTGGAGCTTTCTGATGTCGCTATCAAAGAATCAGAAAGCACCAAAGTATCATTGGACGACCTATTCAAAATAGAGAGAGTCGCTGCAACTAAGAATTTTGAAAATTATTTATCTGAACGCGACTCAATTTCTTTCTCTATTGTTAAAAGCGACATTGCAAAGTTTCTCTACCCTGGACTTTTTAAGTTGAAAATCTTGGGAAATAACGCTATTCAATCGCTCGAAGTAAATGAGAAAAAGGAGTTTTTTTCACTACCACTTCAAAGGTTTGGAGAAAACGTCTTTGCTATTGAAGGAGTTAATGGAGAACACAACTTTTTATCATCGCTCAAGATTTGCAGAGCTCTACCTAAAGAGTTTAGCCTATCCAAGTTTATTGGATTCTCTGATGAATTTAGAGTTGAAAAATGCTACGAGATAGGAAGTGGCCTGTTTAGAATAGTTGTTAACTTGAGATCTGTTCTCAAGGATAGTGGTGAGTTCAGATTTCCGAGTGGTCAAGATCCATTTCGTATATTAAATAGAAGCGATATAGACTATTGGATATCTCTTAAGGGTATCCCTAGTTGGCTAAGTAAAAGGGAAGGACAATACGACTCATACAGGTATGGTCCAAAAGACTTCGAAGAATATAAAAATTTGTTAATGTGGCTTTTTCAAAAAGCAAAAGAAAACAATGTCAAAGTAGTTGAGCTATGGAATGAAGCAAATGTTATTCATGAATGGAACGACACGTTTGATGTTTTAGCGAAAATGTGTGAAGTCTCAAGAGAAGCTAGGGATGAAGTCTTTCCAACGTGTAAGATAGCCTCACCAAGTTCAACAAGTTGGGATTTTGAATACTTCGAGAAATTGAAAAGCCATAACATTTTCGATTTTGTAGACTATTTCGCTCTCCATGCTTACACATATCAACCCGAGGAAATACATCAACAGTTTGCTAGACTTAAAGATTTCTTAGAGCTAATAGGAAAAAAGGAGTTGAAAGCTGCGATAACTGAAATAGGTTTTAGAACACCAGCTTTTTCGGAAAAAGAGCAAGCACAGTACTTGTTTGCCTATTCAATAATGGCTTATGCTCACGAATTTATAGACAGCATATTTTGGTTCAGAATTGAAAATCCAAGATATGAAAGTCTATCATCGTACGACCAAAATTCCTCAGGTGGTTATGCCCTCATAGGTAGTGAAGGCAAATATGTTCGGTCTTCTTTTGCAGCGTTCAGATTTCTAAATAAGTTATTATGCAATCAACCTATTTTCAAAATAGAAGAGCTGGACTCAATGACTATGGTCGAATTAGTTAGTGATGAGACGAGTTATTATATAGTTATAAAGGCAAATGATAACCCCTTGGAGCGGCTTGGAAAGTATATTTATTATGATTGTTTTGGTAACGAGATTTCTTTTGAACAAGCCAGAACAGAAAAAGTTCTAATAATGAAAGGTATATAATGAAAAAAGCACTTATTACCGGAGTTACCGGCCAGGATGGCTCTTATTTAGCCGAGTTTTTGTTAGAAAAGGGATACGAAGTTCACGGTATTAAACGTCGTGCTTCGCTGTTTAATACCGAACGTGTTGATCACATATACGAAGATCCACACGTAGAAAACGCTAATTTTATTCTGCATTATGGTGACCTAACAGACTCTTCAAATCTAATTCGCATAATGCAAGAAGTGCAGCCAGACGAGGTATATAACCTAGGCGCACAATCGCACGTAGCGGTATCTTTCGAAGCACCCGAATATACAGCCGATGTAGATGCGATGGGTACGCTACGTTTGTTGGAAGCTATTCGTTTCCTAGGCCTTGAAAAGAAAACTAAATTCTATCAAGCGTCTACGTCTGAACTTTACGGTGAAGTGCAGGAAATTCCGCAAAAAGAAACCACACCGTTTCACCCGCGTTCGCCTTATGCAGTTGCGAAAATGTACGCCTATTGGATAGCGGTAAACTACCGCGAGTCGTACGGTATTTATGCCTGCAACGGTATTTTGTTTAACCATGAATCACCACGTCGCGGTGAAACCTTTGTTACTCGTAAAATAACACGTGGTATTGCTAATATCGCTCAGGGTTTAGAGTCTAAGCTTTATTTGGGTAACATGGATGCATTACGCGACTGGGGCCACGCCAAAGACTATGTGCGCATGCAGTGGATGATGCTTCAACAAGATAAGCCCGAAGACTTTGTTATTGCTACAGGCAAGCAAATTTCAGTTCGCGAATTTGTAAGCATGTCGGCTAAAGAAGCAGGTATTACTGTTGAGTTTAGCGGTGAAGGCGTAAAAGAAGTGGCTACTGTAACGGCGGTAGACAATGAAATTGCACCTGGCGTAAAAGTAGGCGATGTGATTGTAGAAGTGGACCCACGTTATTTCCGCCCAGCAGAGGTAGAAACACTACTAGGCGACCCTACGAAAGCGAAAGAAAAACTAGGCTGGGTACCAGAAATCACCGTTGAAGAAATGTGCGCCGAAATGGTTGCCCACGATCTTGGTAAAGCTAAACAGCACGCTCTGTTAAAGCAACACGGGTTTTCTGTTGCAGTGGCAAAAGAGTAGAAAAAGCGATTAAAGGCCCTTTCATTAGGGCCTTCAAGGATGTTTACCAATGAAGACAGTATTTGTTGCTGGCCATCGAGGTATGGTTGGCGCAGCACTAGTAAGGCAATTAGAAAAGCGGTCTGATGTTCAGTTAATAACACGCACAAGAAAAGAACTAGATTTAGTCAATCAGTCAGACGTATCAGCTTTTTTTACTGAAAACAAAATCGATGAAGTTTACTTAGCAGCTGCAAAAGTGGGTGGTATTCATGCGAACAATACCTATCCGGCTGAGTTCATCTACGAAAATTTAATGATAGAAGCGAACATCATTAATTGTGCGCATGCCCAAGATGTTCAAAAGCTTTTGTTTTTAGGGTCAAGTTGTATTTACCCCAAATTAGCTCAGCAGCCTATGACCGAAAGTGCGCTGCTTACTGGAACACTTGAAGAAACAAATGAACCTTATGCTATAGCTAAAATTGCGGGCATTAAGTTATGTGAAAGCTATAACCGTCAATACGGGCGAGACTATCGCTCTGTTATGCCTACCAACCTATATGGACCGAACGATAATTTTCATCCGGAAAATTCCCATGTAATTCCTGCATTACTTCGTCGTTTCCACGAAGCTGCTCAGCGTGGCGACAAAGAAGTGGTTGCGTGGGGAAGTGGTAAACCAATGCGCGAATTTTTGCATGTAGATGACATGGCTGCAGCAAGTATTCATGTTATGGAGTTAGACTCTCAAACATATGAGGCAAATACACAGCCTATGTTAAGCCACATTAATGTGGGAACGGGTGTTGATTGTACAATTAAAGAGTTGGTTGAAACTGTCGCCAAAGTCACTGGATTTACGGGAGCTATCGTTTGGGATACATCAAAGCCTGATGGCGCACCTCGTAAATTAATGGATGTTAGCCGACTTCACGCGCTTGGCTGGAAACATACTTATAATTTAGAAAGTGGTTTAAAGCATGCTTTTGACTGGTTTATCGAAAATCAAAATAATTTTCGTGGGTAAGGTTTAAGGCCTTTTATGTTTCTTGACCGCGAAACTTTTTCAACAGTATTGAGTAGCGCACCGCTTGTATCTATCGATCTAGTGGTTAGCAACTCAGATGGCGAAGTGCTACTAGGGCAGCGCGTGAATAGACCCGCTAAAGGTTATTGGTTTGTACCGGGCGGGCGCATTTTAAAAAATGAAACTTTATCGCAGGCGTTTGAAAGGCTTACGAAAGAAGAACTTGGCCGTAGTTACCCTATTTCCGACGCTTCACTTTTGGGGCCGTATGATCATTTGTATGAAGATTGTGTGTTTGGTGAACATATTTCAACGCATTACGTGGCAATAGCGTATACGATTGAAGTTGCTAATTTGGCAACCTTGCCAGACAAACAGCACAACAGTTATCAATGGTTAAGCCCTGATAAAATTTTACAGTTAAACAACGTTCACGAAAATACTAAAGCGTATTTTCGGTGAACGTTAAAAATTGAAAAATATCAATGGTAGTTAACCATTCACGCTATCCTTGTTGTTACGGTGTCGAGCGCAAAACTCAAATGCTTTTGGCACCCTACCAACACATATTCTCAAAAGTTTCTTATTTAGCGATCCAGTGGGAATTCTGGTGTTACGCGCATTCGACTGGCGCGGCTGAAACTCGCTTCGAGCGCAGAATAGGCAATTCCAAATTTCTGGTTTCAGTCTGTAGTGCACCCGCAATTGTTAATTTTCCCTCTGAAATAGCTAAATTAGGTGTCACCCACCTTTATGTCACCTTTTTCGTTGATAAAGCTACAACCCTAAAATTCTCAGCTAAAAACATAGCGCTTATTTTTATACCTGAATTGAGTTTTCAACATGCAATTAAACTAGAAAAAAGTAAGGTTGTGTATTTGCGACCCATGGGAAAAGCTGGTTCAACAATTGAAGCTACTTTATTTAATCAAAATCAAATTGAACGAATCGAGGCCGATGAGGGAAGAGTGGTCTTTCATGAGAAAAAGCCTGAAAAGACTTTGCATATAGATGCTAACAACATTAAAAGTGATCATAGTATCAAAGCGCTTCTCTCTGAATCATTAGCAGTCGTTTGCAGAGCAGGTTTGCAGCAACAGGTCGATGTAATTACTCTTTGCGTTGAACATGGTTCCCTACCAGTCGTCCCAACTGAAAAAATCGAGCAATTAGTTCACTTAAATGAGAGCTTTGTTCGGCTATTTCAACGCGATTGGCAAAAGCTCTACCTGGGTGAACACATCAGCTCGAACGTAGAAAGCGCGTTGCACGGTTTCGAGAATGCCTGCAAGTGGCTATGTTGCTATTCTCGCTCAGATTCTTCCTATGTAAGAAATCTTGTTGAGCTGGTGTTTTCTCTTACTTCTTCTACGAATGAGTAGCGTACAATGAAAAAACGTAAGGTTTGTTTATTCGGAAGGCATGCCAACCGAACACCGCTCGCTTACAAAGAGTACCAAACTCTTTTTTCAGAACACTTTCAGTTTGTAAAAGAAGTTGAGTGTGCTGATATTATCGTGCTCGGGTACTCCGTAGATCTATACGGATTGATAGAAGCTCACCATAACTTTCTTGCAAGAAATAAAAATGTTAAGTGCTTAGTGATATCTGAAGAGCCGTTGTGGGATCTGATTTCAGAAAATTATCCTCTGGATACGGAAATACAGTTCGAACATATGGGGTTATCTATAGAAGTAGGCGTAGCAAACTTTTTCAACAGTAACATTTATAAGTTCAGTAAGATTCCATATTTCATAACTACAGAAAGCCATTACGCAGCGCGTTACTTAGTTGAAATCACCAATTTACTAAATGAGTTTGATAAAAATAAATTGCTTACTCATTGGAAATCAATCTCATTGAAAAGCTGTTTTCTTCAACAAAAGCGAACAAATGATGTCTTCTTTACAGAGCAGTACGCTGATATTGCGCTTTCTAGTTATAGAACAACGCTTGCCACGCAGTTGAAAAATGATAAAGCTATGGTTAAAGGTATGGGGTGGGGGGATGATGGCCCAAGGCAAGCCATACCCGATTGGCATCTTGACAAACTGCTTAGATATAAGCGGAGATTTCCAATATTTTCTGCAATAGAAAACACCCTGTTAGATGATTATATTACCGAAAAAATTTTTGATGCATTTATGCTGGGTAGTGTTCCTATTTATATCGCAAACCCTTCACACCGAGTCTTCGAGCTTATCAACCAGGAAAGTATGATTAACCTTTCAAATACGTCAGCAAATGCTGCGACTGAAATTCTTTCTGATTGGACACCTAGTAACGTAAACATGGATGCTTATTTCGATTCTCTTGAAAAAATTCGAAAGTTATTTTCTGCTCCTGAAACGCTGCAGATGGAAAGGCAAAGAGTAGTTCGCGAAGTAGTGAAACTTGTTGAATAAAACTGTAATTGAGTTACAGTTTTTGGCCGATGTACTCTTTTTGTAGTATGATGCTCACAAGGACTTAGCGAGATGCTAACTGTTCTCCGCCATTACGTATCGACCACCTTCGCATTTAAGTGTTTATATGGAAAATAACGATTCTTTGTACCAAAAGGTATTTGGTACAAATTCAATAGCCCCTGAAAATATCGTCTTATCACAAGATAATATTAAAGCCGTTTACCCAGAGCTATTCATCAAAAATACATCTAGATCTAGACGTAACAGGTTAAAACAACCAGCTACGTCTAAAATAGCTTACAAAAATGTAGCGACTTTCGATGAGGAGCTTTTTGTGAGTAGTGCAACAATGCACAGCGATGCGATGTACAAATATCGCTATCCATCAAAGCTTGCAAGGCTAACGCGTAAGATTGTTCACATGTGGTTCAAAAGCGTTTTGTACGATAATACTGCGATAGAAAAGGACGTAAAACTGTTATTAAGCAGTTCGCTTTTTGATGCCAACTGGTACAAGGCCCAATATCAGTTGCAAGGCTCCACAGAGTTCCTTGTAAAGCACTACTTATTAGAAGGCTACAAGAGTTTAAAAGATCCAAGTGAACATTTCTCGACACGTTTCTATCTGGCTGAATACAGTGATGTGGCCGCTTCGCCAATAAATCCATTAGTTCACTATCTAACTAATGGAGTAAATGAAAAAAGAAAAATTAAAGCACAGAGTAAAAAATAATGCGAAATCACCATCGATTTTCTTCTTTTTCAACGTTTTCGAAGCGTGTGTTGGGTATCTCTGAATTAACAGAGCAAGAATTTGAAAAGCATCCGGGTGTTTTAGCTTTTGACTCTGAGCTCATTGAGCATGGCAGCAAAACCATTTTGGTTTCATCCTTAACCTCAGAAGAGAGGAAAATTGCTCAGTCAAGTTGCACGTTGAGCAATGATAAAGAAGAGAGTGAACTTACACGTTATTCGTATGTTGCACAGTCCACAATAAGTCACTTTACCAGCATCTATCAAATATTGCGTGAAGTTGATGAGTGCAGTGAGCATGTTACGCGAGAGCATTTAAGAAATTTGGCTGATTTACTTTCCGTCGATATTGATATTCCTTTTTCAATTGAGCAGAAGGTTCGAGAGGTCATTGAACTACCCCAAGTGATGCTTGCAGCATTAAATGAAGCAACGGATTTAGCAATTTTACTCCAGTGCGAGGATAGCTTTACGTATGCTGTGTTAGAGCAGTTCGAGTCGCTTATTGTAGCCCCTCAGTTTGTAGCCAATGCGCCAAATGTAAGGTGCCTTCAACAATTACTCTCTGCGTTAAACGATTCAGCAAAAGTGTTGGATAAGTGCTCAAGAATAACAGTTACAAATAGTACTGCTATTGAAGATGCATTCATAGCGATTGTATTGAGTGTCTCGAAGAATGCACAAGAAGCACAGTGTGTTTTTGAAGAACACCAATTAACGAGTATATCTTCACATATAAAAAGTTATGAGCGCGTAATCGAAACCCTTTCACGCTCGCCGATAAAAGTGAATTACGTATCTGAGTTGCCGGTGTTAGCGTCTCTTTTATCGCAGTTGAGTACTGAGCGCACACCTCACGCAAAGTTATTATTCAGAGCATATTATTTTTGTGAACAAGAAAATAGAAGCTGGCTTTCTATTTACCCATTCGAAGATGTACTTAAAAAAGTCTTTTCATTTAAAGATAGAGAGTTCAATGAGCTCTATCGTGATGTCCGTCGATCGTTAATAACGCCTGTAGCCGAAAGTGAAATTGCGACGTTATTGACAACCGTGGAGGTTGAGCATTTAAGTTTAGGTAAACTTATTTATTTATTTAGTTTGCTGCCTAAAACTATGCATGACAGTGAAAAGCTATCGTTTTTATGCAAAGGGATGATAGCAAGAGGATTGCCAGTTATAAACAGCGAAGAGAGCTTAACGTTATGCGCCTCATTAGGGCTAAAAAATGTAAGTAACCAAATAATAAATGATGTGTTGAAAGTTAGCGGTTTCTTGCCTTTGTTACCTGAGATAAATGAATACTCTTTACTTGATGTATTTAGTCATGTACTCAATGTGGAAATAGAGAATGAAAAGGCAAATGGGGGACTTGTTTCAATAGTTATTACTACGTTCAACCCTAATGTCGCCCTTCTCGAAAAAGCAATCGAATCGTTGTTACAACAAAGTTACCCCAATATAGAAATTATAGTCATTGACGATTGCTCGGCGCCAGCAATCAGTGAAAGTATTGAAGCACTTTGTAGGCAAAAAGCCGAAAGGCCCATTGTTTACTACCGAAATAGCGATAACGTGGGTCAATATATTAGTAGAAATACAGCAATCGGCTTGGCAAAAGGCGACTATATAGCGATACAAGACGACGACGATGTTAGCCATCCACAGCGAGTTTCTGCACAAGTAAAAGCGCTAGAAGAGAAGAAAGGCTTGGCTTGTTTCACTAAACATGTTCGATATACAGATGATGGTAACTTATCAGTAGATGACCCTAGAAATTTACTGGTATTAGGAGACGGCCCTGCGACATTGCTATTTAAGCGTACATTGATAGATCTAATAGGGGGCTTTAGAAACTACCGCTCTAGGGGAGATATCGACTTCAGAACTAGAATCGAGAGAATTGCCGGTACAAACGCAGTCGTCAGACTCGATGTGCCGCTCTATTTTATGAGGTCATCGCTTACCTCTGTATCATCTATGTATGAATATTTTAACGGCGATCAACTCACTTTCTTCAGAAGAAGAATTAGTTTACTTCAATCAAAAAAGGCGTCTGAAAAGGTAATTCCGAATGAGTAAAGTAATAATAAGTTTAACAACAATTCATTCTAGGGTAGACAAAATACATCATGTTATTAAATCTTTACTTGCACAAGAGTGTGAAATTTCATTTGAAGTTAAACTTTTTATTTCAGAGAAAGGGTACTTACTTGACAAAGGTATACCAAATGTACCTGCTTCACTACAAGAATTGGCTAATAATCACCCTAATTTGTTTTCGATTAACTATACAGAAAATATCGGGCCGTATAGAAAGTTCATTCCTATTCTAAAAGATTACTTTTTCGATAAAGACGATTTTAGCTATTTTGTTACTGTGGATGATGATACTAAGTATCCTGTAACTTGGCTGCAGACGCTGGTAGAAAATGCGCAACAGCAAGAGTGTGTAGTGGCGTACAGAGGGCGAGTGCTAAGCTGTGACTCACAGAGTATTCATAGGTATAAAAAATGGACACATTCAGATGAGTCTGTGCTTGAGCCGAATATCAAGACTGTGGGTACAGGAAAAGACGGTATTATTTACAAACCGGAATATTTTCACCCCGATGTTATTGATGTCGAAAGTGCACTGAGAGTTTGTAATCATGCTGATGATTTGTGGTTAAAGTTCCATACCGCAGTGAATGGAGTAAAGTCAGTACTACTTGCGTCTTCTTTGCAAGAGGCTTTTGAAGACATTGGTGAAGAAGACGAAAATACACTATACAGGAAAATTAATAAGCACGGCGGGAACGATAAAGCAGTTCAAAGTTTAGTGAATTACTTTATAGAGCGCTATGACTTGAACATGCTCGATGTTTTTAATCTCAATGTTTCAAATAGTTCAACTTGGTTAGGTAAGAAATTTATAAATTCTTACCATGCTTTGTAAACAAGCCGGCGATTATGTTTTTAGACATTGCTTTCTATGCCATGCTGTTGATTGGTGAGTCATCTGAGTTAAGCTTACCGATAAATAATGACGATGGTATTAGAAACCCTCATCTTTGTGCGGAAAAAATAAATGACGGGCATGGCGACCTCTTAACTTCAAAAGTAATGTTGAGAGGGAAATGTGAAGGAAATGGGCAGAGTGCGAGTATAACCCAAATAGGTAACCGAAACGCACTCCAATTTTTGGCTGAGGGAGCGAGTTTAGGTTCAAAAGTATCAAGAACAGAACTAGCTCTAACATCTATGAATTTAGAGTTTAAGAAACCTGTAGCTATCACGTTCGACTTAATGATTCCTTCAAGTGCTGATGTAACCAATGGCTTTTATTATCTTATGCAGTTTTGGCAGTGTTCGCCTTTTTCACCACTTGGTGGAATTCGAGTGGTAAGAGGCAGTAGTCACAAAATTAACTTTATGACTAGAGGCGATAAAAGCGAAGTAGGCTCAAGTTTTTATTCTTTGGAACTTAGGCCGGGAGAGTGGACTACATTAGAGCTTCGGTTAAACGTGTCTCCTGAAGATGAGTCTTCATATTTTGAGGTTTGGAGCCAAGGGACGTTAGTTGGTAAGCGCACGGGGCCATTTGGTTTTAGTAGCAAGTTCTCTTGTAAAGGAAACTCTAAAGCTCCTGAGCATTTTCGATTGAAGTTCGGAATATATAAAGAATACGAGGATAAGAAGAGCTTTGAGGTATTTTTTGATAATATCCATCTTAAAGTTCCTCCATCTAAATAAGCTTATGTATAAAGTAAGTTTGAAGTGCATGATAGGGTAATGGATGCTTTCAATTTATAACGCACTAGAAATTAATAGTTTCAAATCACCTTTTGTATTTGGTTCTTTAAATGTAACAGATAGTTGTATTGGCAATCGCTCTATATGCGAAGCTAAATTAATCCCCAACCATTACAAACGAGGTATGAGAACGTGGTGGACGAGAAGATCTCAAGGTGTGTTCGACAAAGATGGTAATCACTTAGAGGCACTTTCTGATATTCGTTCTGAGCGAAGAATTTGGTGGCCGAACGAAGAAACGTACTCCACTTTATCTACAGCGCAATTCGAACGTTATGATGAAGCATTTTACGGTGGGACGATTTACGACCATTTTGGTCACTTTCTCTTGGATTCGCTATCAAGACTATATCCAATATTGAACGAAGTTAGAGCTAGCAATTCGCCTATTTTATTTCACTATCCTTTAGATTCGCTTGACCGAGAAAAAGTGCTAAACAGCTACGTAGGAGAGTTTTTGGCGATACTCGGCTTAGCGCATGAAAAAATTGTTTTCATAGACAAGCCCTTATTGGTTAGCAAGCTTTACTACCACGGGGCCACGTTCAGCGATGCTAATTTTGTCACAGATTCCATAAAGTCATCCTACCCATGTCTTAGTCAAAAACCTAAGGTCGCGAAAAGAGGCTTTATTTCCAAAAGTAAGCTTCAAGCGGGGACGGGCTTCACTTCTCAAGGTGAAGAAATTGATGAAATCTTCGAAAGTTTAGGGTTTGATATCATCTATCCTGAAAGCATTCCACTACAAGACCAAATAGATATAATGCAAAGTTATGACGTTCTTTTAGGTTTTCCATCTTCTTTCTTCCACCTTAAACTGTTTTGCAAAGAGGGTGCTAAGTTGCTAATAATGTTTCCAGAAATTGATGAATTTTTGCATACTAATTTTTTAAATATAGATGTGGGTGCTGAATTCTACGATTCTTATATCCCTCTTGCAGCTGAAACAGCAGATGCCCCGCCAGGTTTTGCCAAAGGTTTTAAACTTGAGCTTTCTCAGATTTATGAGATAGCAAGGCTATTCTGTTAACATGCAGCATCGCTGCTTTATAAAAGTTAAGTGGTTACAAACAGGTAATGAAAAATGACTAGAAAAGGAATAATACTAGCTGGCGGATCTGGCACACGTTTGCACCCGTTAACTAAAGTGGTGAGTAAGCAGCTTATGCCTGTTTACGACAAGCCGATGATTTTTTATCCATTAACAACGTTAATGATGTCGGGCATTCGTGATGTACTCATTATCACCACGCCTGAAGAGCAGCAGCGGTTTGTCGACCTTATAGGTGATGGCTCTGCGTTAGGAATGAATATTCAATACGCGGTTCAACCGTCACCAGATGGCTTGGCGCAGGCTTTCCTAATTGGTGAAGAATTTATTGGAAATAATAGCTGTTCACTTGTTCTTGGCGACAATATTTATTACGGCCACGATTTAAAACTCTCTTTACAGAATGCCTATAAGCAAGAGCACGGTGCTACTGTGTTTGGTTACCATGTAAACGACCCAGAACGTTATGGTGTAGTAGAGTTTGACGATAACTGGAATGCACTTTCCATTGAAGAAAAGCCAGCTGTTCCTAAATCAAACTATGCCGTAACCGGTCTTTACTACTATGATAACCGCGTAGTAGATTTTGCTAAAGAAGTGAAGCCTTCACATCGTGGTGAATTAGAAATTACCGACCTTAATAATTTATACCTTCAAGATGGCTCGCTTAAAGTAGAGCTAATGGGGCGCGGTTCAGCATGGTTGGATACAGGTACGCTTGATTCTTTGCTCGATGCTGCAAACTTCGTTGCGGCTATAGAAAAACGCCAGGGCTTAAAAGTATGTTGCCCTGAAGAAGTGGCTTACAGAATGGGCTATATCAACGCTGAGCAACTCGAAAAATTAGCGGCACCACTTAAGAAAAGTGGTTATGGTGATTACCTCTTAAAAGTTCTCAAAGACAAAGTGAAAGTTTAATTTCGCAGTTTATAGAAGGTGGCACTGCCACCTTTTCATATTTATATGCAAGTTCGTACGGAAAGTAAATGCAAGTAATTAAAACAAACATCCCTGACGTCAAAATTATAGAACCAAAGGTATTTGGTGATGAGCGCGGTTTTTTTCTAGAAACTTTTCGCACTGACTGGTTCAAAAAAGAATGTGCAGATGTAGATTTTGTTCAGGATAACCACTCAAAATCTAGCCAAGGTATTCTTCGCGGTCTTCATTATCAAATGGAACAAACCCAAGGCAAATTAGTACGTGTAGTTAGCGGCGAAGTGTACGACGTGGCTGTAGATATGCGCAAAGACTCACCCACTTACGGAAAGTGGGTTGGGGTTACATTGTCTGCTGAAAACAAGCGTCAGTTGTGGGTTCCTGCAGGCTTTGCCCACGGTTTCTACGTAACCAGCGAATCTGCAGAGTTTGTGTATAAGTGCACAGACTATTATCACCCAGAATCTGAAATTTCGGTTAAGTACGATGACCCTGCGTTGAATATCGACTGGCCGTTAGTCAATGGCGAAAAGCCTTCTTTATCAGGTAAGGATGAAGCTGGTTTAGCCTTTGTAGATGCACCTACGTTTTAATAATTACCGAATTTTTATCGAGTACTAGCAGTTAATGAATATTGTAATTATAGGTAAGTCTGGACAGCTAGCGTCTGAGCTTTCTCGTGAGCTGGAAAATAGCGAGCACAACGTTATGTATTTAGGGCGCGATGATGTTGATATTACGAACTCTTCTGATATTGAAGAGAAACTATCAACCTTAAAAGCGGATGTTTTAATAAACGCTTCGGCATATACAGCGGTAGATAAAGCAGAAGAAGATACCGAAGCGTGCAAAGCTATCAACACGCTTGCTGTTAAGAACTTAGCAAACTTCTGCAAAGCTAACAGCGTGTTTATGGTGCATGTGTCGACTGACTATGTGTTTAACGGTCATAAAGGTTCGCCTTATTTAACAGACGACCCCATTGAGCCGCAGGGCGCTTACGGAAAAACAAAAGCTGATGGCGAAAAAGCCTTAATTGAGATACTACCCGAAGCAAGTTGTTTGATTAGAACTGCTTGGGTGTATTCGTCTCACGGCAATAACTTTGTTAAGACCATGCTGCGCTTAATGGCTGAAAAACCTCAGTTGGGCGTAATAGACGACCAAATAGGTACGCCAACGTGGGCAAAAGGATTGGCTGAAGCTTGTGTGTCAGCTGCTGAAAATAAAACAGCCGGTGTTTACCACTGGACCGATGAAGGTGTAGCAAGCTGGTACGATTTTGCATTAGCTATTCAAGAGTTGGGCATTGAGAAAGGACTGCTAGACAAATCAATCCCAGTATTGCCAATTCCTTCTAGCCAGTACCCAACACCAGCTAAGCGCCCTCATTACAGCGTGCTAGATAAACAATCTGCTCGAGAAGCGTTTGCAACATGCAAGCCTACGCACTGGCGTAAGCAATTGTCCGCTATGCTTGATGAATTAAAAGCCTAACCAGTAAGAACAGAATGATATTTTGGTAAAAGAAAATGAGTAAAACAATTTTAGTTACAGGTGGCGCGGGTTTTATTGGCTCAGCCGTGGTTCGCCACCTTATAAACGATACCGACCACACTGTGGTTAATTTAGATAAGCTAACTTACGCGGGTAACCTAGAATCTTTAACGTCAGTCTCAGACAGCGACCGTTACAGTTTTGAGCAAGTTGATATTTGTGATGCTGATGAAGTAAAGCGCGTGTTCAACACGCACCAGCCAGATATCATTATGCACCTTGCGGCTGAATCTCATGTAGACCGTTCAATTGATGGTCCAGGCGAGTTTATTCAAACTAATGTAGTTGGCACATATACCTTGCTTGAACAAGCAAGAGCATACTGGTCTAAACTTGAAGGCGATAAAAAAGCCGGGTTTAAGTTCCACCACATTTCTACTGACGAAGTATACGGCGATCTTCCTCACCCGGACGAAGTAGAGCCAGGAACTGAGCTTCCATTGTTTACAGAAACTACACCGTATGCACCAAGCTCGCCATACTCAGCAAGTAAAGCAAGCTCAGATCAGCTAGTGCGTTCGTGGCTTCGCACCTATAAGTTGCCGACACTTGTAACTAACTGCTCAAATAATTACGGCCCGTACCACTTCCCAGAAAAGCTTATTCCATTAGTTATTCTAAATGCACTAGCTGGAAAGCCGTTGCCTGTATATGGCAAAGGTAACCAAATTCGTGATTGGTTGTATGTTGAAGATCACGCGCGAGCGTTGGTCGTTGTAGCGATTAACGGCGAGATTGGTGAGACCTATAACATTGGTGGCCATAACGAAAAGCAGAATATTGAAGTGGTGCAAACCATTTGCTCAATTTTGGATGAAGTTAAGTCGAAAGATAGCAAGTACGCCGAGCAGATCACATACGTACAAGATCGCCCCGGCCACGACATGCGCTATGCCATTGACGCTAGCAAAATTGAGCGTGAGCTAGGATGGAAGCCACAAGAAACCTTCGAAAGTGGTATTCGTAAAACCGTTGAATGGTATTTAGCGAATGAAGGCTGGTGGAAAGCGGTTCTTGACGGTAGTTACCAAGGTGAGCGCTTAGGTACCGGAAGCTAATACCCATACAAATCTACAAGTGTTAAACTAGAAAGCCGCTTTCACATAAAGCGGCTTTCTTTATTTTTAAGGCACTAAATCGTCTACATGAAAAAAATTGCTATGCGGTCAGTACGTGCCGCCCTTCAACTTATTCCTAAAAATTTAAAAGACAAGCTTAAGCAAAACGAACGTTTAACCGGTTTGTACGTTCGGTCGGTGAGAAAGTCTGGACTATTTTTCGATGCCCCAACGCCCAAGCAGACGCAGGCGCTATACAATCACTGGCTTGAAGTAAATAAGTCTACTTTTTCAACGTCAGCAGCTAAGGTAGATGGGTGGCAAGCGATAATATTTGGCACCGACAGCCAAGGCATAACGGAAGAACAACTTAAGTCTCTTGGTGTTGGTGCTTGCTTAATAGTAGGTGAATCGGATCTAGATGTATTAGAAAAGCAAATTGCTCAACTTGATAACCAGTTTCCCACGTTATTGCTAAACGGTGGTGATTCATTAAAGAAATCAGCTGTTAGCCATCTATATGATGCGTTGAAAGAAAGCGACGTAGTTTATTGTGATACTGATGAAGTTGATAATGATGGAGCTAAATCATCACCAAGATTTCTTCCGAGTTGGAACCCTGAGCTTCAATACTCTACGGCCTACATCAATAGTGGTGTAATGCTTAAAACTTCGTTACTAAAGTCGCTACACATTTCTAATCAAACAACAATCGCCGAGCTAATTACAGCGCTATCTTTAACTAAAAAGGACTTGTTAATTAATCATAAGCCGTTGCCGTTGGTGCATCTCTCATCTGTAAAAGAGAACGGGCTTAATACGCTCA
Organism: Alteromonas sp. KUL150; assembly: GCF_009811475.1. NCBI lineage: Bacteria > Pseudomonadati > Pseudomonadota > Gammaproteobacteria > Alteromonadales > Alteromonadaceae > Alteromonas > Alteromonas sp. KUL150. Next base: position 10,273 of record NZ_BLIJ01000045.1, on the reverse strand, counting down.
AACGTGTAAAAAAAGTGATAGAAAGTCACACTAGTGCTGTAGTCGACTCAGATGAAAAGTTTATCGTGAACCGACTTTGTTGGCCCAATAGTAATCCCTTGGTAAGCCTGATCATTCCCACCAAAAATGGGAAAGCCTTGGTGAAAGCATGCATCGAGTCAATTTTAGAAAAAACAACATATCAAAATTACGAAATATTACTCATTGATAACGGCTCAGACGAACAAGAAAGCATAGAGTACTTTAAGTACTTAGATACTCTGGATAAAGTAAGAGTTCTTAAATATCCAGCACCATTTAATTATTCTGCCATTAACAACTTCGGTGTTGAACATGCAAAAGGCTCCATCCTTGGGCTAGTTAATAACGATATTGAGGTTATATCGCCAGATTGGCTTAATTATATGGTGGGTCATGCAGAGCGCGAAGATGTTGGCTGTGTTGGTGCAAAGCTGCTTTATTCTGATACAAGGATACAGCATGCTGGTGTTGTTTTAGGCTATGGTGGTGGCGCAGGCCATGCTCATAAGAACTTTCCTCGATTTCATAAGGGTTACTTAAATAGAATTGTTGCAACAAACAACTACAGTGCCGTCACCGCAGCTTGCTTGTTAGTTAAACGCACGCATTTCAATGAGGTAAATGGTTTGAATGAAAAGGCTCTTTCCGTTGCCTTTAACGATGTGGATTTTTGTTTAAAGGTTAAAGGCCTAGGCGTTAATAATGTTTACTGTGCAGAAGCAGAGCTTTTCCATCATGAATCGGTCAGCAGAGGCTTAGATATCTCACCTGAAAAAGCGGCGCGTTTTAGTCGCGAATTAGCTTACCTTCAATCAACGTGGAGTAACTTCATAGCAAATGATCCAGCTTACAATCCGAATTTAACGCTAAAGCGTGAGAACTTTTCGATAAGAAGCGCGGTAGAATTGAAAGGCTAACGCATAAGGCATAATTGATGCATAGTGCATCAAACAGAGCTTTGATACACTACTTAAAGAATTAGGCGAGTTAGCCGTAGTATTCATCATTGTTTAAAATTACTATGCAATGATAGTAATGAAGCTTTCGTAAATTATTTGTACAAAACTGGAGAGAATTTAAATGGATAGTACTATGCAGAAGCTTAAAATAGCTGTAGCAGGCACAGGCTATGTAGGGCTTTCAAATGCAGTGCTACTTGCACAACACAATGAAGTGAAAGCGGTCGACTTAGTGGCTGAAAAAGTCGAGATGCTTAACAATAAAAAGTCTCCAATTGAAGACAAGGAGATCTCAGAGTATCTAACGACTAAAGAGCTTAATCTCGAAGCAACGCTAGATGCTCAAGAAGCGTACAAAGATGCTGATTATGTCATTATCGCTACTCCCACGGATTATGACCCACAAACAAACTACTTCAACACAGGTAGTGTAGAAGCAGTTATCAAAACGGTAATGGAAATCAACCCAAATGCTGTGATGATTGTTAAATCGACCGTGCCAGTAGGCTTCACTAAAGACGCAAAAGCACGTTTTGGTACTGAAAACCTAATCTTCTCCCCAGAGTTCTTACGTGAAGGTAAGGCACTTTACGACAACCTTTATCCTAGCCGTATCATTGTGGGCGAGCGTAGTGAGCGTGCAGAAGTATTCGCTAAGTTACTTCAGCAAGGCGCTATAAAAGAAGATATCGACGTATTGTTTACCGACAGTACTGAAGCTGAAGCGATTAAGCTATTCGCCAACACGTACTTAGCTATGCGTGTGGCTTATTTTAATGAGTTGGATAGCTATGCAGAACGAAACGGCTTAGATACAAAACAGATTATTGAAGGTGTAGGTTTAGACCCACGCATTGGTAAGCACTATAACAACCCAAGCTTCGGTTACGGCGGTTATTGCTTACCTAAAGACACCAAGCAGTTACTGGCTAACTACAGTGAAGTGCCAAATAACATGATTCAGGCCATTGTAGATGCTAACCGCACCCGTAAAGATTTTATTGCTGATTCAATTGTAAGCCGTGGCCCCAAGATTGTTGGTATATACCGTCTTATCATGAAGACCGGTTCAGACAATTTCCGCGCCAGTGCGATTCAAGGCATCATGAAGCGTATAAAGGCGAAAGGCATTGAGGTTGTGGTATACGAGCCAGTACTTAAAGAAGATGACTTCTTTAACTCGCGCGTCGTAAACGACCTAGAAGAGTTTAAGAAAATCTCTGACGTTATCGTAGCAAACCGTGTAACCGGTGATATCGAAGACGTACTCGATAAAGTTTACAGCCGCGACTTGTTCAACGCCGACTAACTTAAGAATTGAGATTGCGAAAAGCATCAGTCTTTTCGCAATCCAACCTCACAAAAAAGCTTCCCAAACCCCCAAAATCAAAATAAACTCTCGCCAATTCAACCCCTGCCATCAAGCCTCAAGCTTACTCATATCCGGCGGGGAAGAAGCATGCTTTAAAATATTGGGGTCAGAGTACATTCCTCTCTCCAATGCAATCTGTGTAATTGGTTACCAAAACCAGTAAACAGAGTGATGCGTTCATGCTACCTATCATATAAACCCGCATGAACATGTTTTTGTTTTAGTTTGCTTTTTAGCGGAGTCATTATGAATAGGCTGCGTGAGCTGTCCAGCCAAGTGATGGATGTTTACCAATCTCTTTCTCAAGAATTTAGTGCGTTCCAATCTAATCAGTCTCTCAATTGTGTAGAAAAATGTGGTGCGTGTTGCAATAAGCCCGACATTGAAGTGTCGCCACTAGAAATGTTGCCTTTTGCGTTGCACCTGTTTGATACGGGGCAGGCCGAACAAGTGTTCGATGAACTTGAAAGCTACAGCGGCTTTGCTTGTAAGCAATATCAGCGCTTAAGTTTAGATGGTTCAGAAGGTTATTGCGGTATTTACGAGTATCGCCCTGGTATTTGTCGTATGTTCGGCGCGGCTGGCTATAAAACGAAGTCCGGCGAGGCAACGCTTTCGGTATGTAAAACCATTAAGCAGGCAGTACCTGAAAAGTATGCGGCTTCGCTAATTGCCATACAGCCACAGCGCTCAGACGCAATCGAACAACCGTTAATAGGCGATATCGCTGCAAATAATGCAGGACAATCTACAGCCATTAAGCCGCCTATGATCGCAGAAGGTAGACAGAAGCTCGCTCAACTTGACTACGAGTTAGGCGATAAGCTTATGCCGATAAACGATGCGCTTCGCTTCATGTTAGAAAAGATACTAACGCTTAGCTTCTATTCACAAGATATAGATGATGGCGTTGCGGCTTAATAAACGCAGGGCAGTGTGGTTATTCCGCGTCTGTTGTTAAAGCGTGTTCTGTATACCTCAATGTTATCCCCTGCAATACAAAATGCGATAGCGAGATACCCAAGTTTAAAGGTAGATAAACAGCGAATGTCATATCATCCATAAAATACTGGGGAATAGGATGTCTTCGAAATGGATAAGAAAGTCGTTGATCGTGAGTGTTTCGAGGTGGTCGAGACGCTCGCTGAAAATGCATACATTGGTCGCGGACGTTTCGACTGGTCGAAGGTTAAGAAGGAAGCGCATCGCTTGCTTGACGAGCGCTTCGGTGAATCACAAGTAGAGCTTTGCGTGGAAAAATGTAAAGGCTAAGCTAGTTACTGAAAATCTCTTTTGCTGAGCCAATGATATGCTCACTAAGCGTGTACTCTGCGCGGCTTTTGCCTGTAATTGCGTAATATCGTTCACTCAAAGCCTCTGATTTGCCAATACAATGCACATCGTATTGTTTTTCTACATGCTCGGCTATCGCCGAAGGGGCGCAAAATACACCAAAGTTCTCGCTACCAAATAGTTTTAAAAGGGCACTATCGTCGAACTCTGCAACAATTTTGGGGTACAGTTGCTCTGTTGCTAGCCAGCTGGATAGGGCGTGTCTAATACCCGAGGTGTTACCCTGCATTAAAAGTGGCATGTGGTTTAGGCAGTCAGGAAAGCGTTGGTTGGCTGAAAGTGGTTGCTTGGCAAAAAAGCTTAGCGAACTTTCACCAAGGAAGTAGCTGTTTGCGTTTACTTGGGTGCCCGGAGCAATTCCTCTGTCAGCCACAATGAAATCGACAGCGTTAATGGCCAGTTCTTTTAACAGTCCATCGAAGCTATCTTCTCTTATCACAAACCTCACATTGGCAAATTTACGCATGGTATCGTGCACAAAATCGTAAAAAAGCACTTTTGGAATACCATTTGTAATACCTATTACAAATTCTTTCGTATTCACTTCATCGCTATTGTTAAGTATTTCAGCCAGTTGATTACCCTTGTGAAATATTTCACTGGCATACTGGTACGTCACTTTGCCTTTCGCGTTTAGGTATAGTCGTTTGTTTATTCTATCGAATAAGGAGTAACCAAGCTGACTTTCAAAAGTACTCAGTTGCCCGCTCACTGTTTGAGGAGTAACGTGAAGTAATTTTGCTGCTTTTGCGATACTGCCTTCGCGTGCAACAAGATAAAAATAATATAGATGATGATAGTTTAGATGATGCATACTTTAATCAGGTACTCGATTATTGAAGTATTTGAAGGCAGAAATGTACTCTGACCCCATTATTTGCAAACGCAACTATTTTCGATGAAGTATGAAGAATATAACAGATTTATTCTAAGTTACTAATGCAATACACTACATATCGTTGCTTTGAAATTGTACAAGCAGCGCGTTTCTCAAGTTTTTAAGCTAGCGGTATTTTGAAGACATAACTATGGCAAAACCAATAGATTTACGTAAAACGCGAAAGACTCTATTTTCTCTACTCAGGCCCGAGGCTGGCTTTTTTTGGGTTGCTATTGCCTATGGCGTTGCAATCAGTTTAATGACGCTCGCGGTGCCTATTGCGGTTCAAACCTTAATTAACAGTATCGCGAATATAGGCTCTACCCGTGCGGTAGTTATTTTGGCCGTTGTACTATTTCTTACTTTATTTATATCTGGTGTGTTTAGTGCGCTTCGCATGCGGGTTATGGAGTTTTACGAGCGAAAGGTTTATGCACGGCTAACGGCCGACCTAGGCCTTAAAACCATACTAGCACCGCACAGCTTTTTTGAAGGGCGTCAAAACGTGAGTATCACACAGCGGTATTTTGACATCATGACGTTTCAAAAGAACATGCCGTCTTTGATGATAGATGGTTTTGCGTTGGTACTTCAGATGCTGGTGGGTTTTACCCTGGTGTCGTTTTATCATCCCGCATTGTTTGCATTTAACGTGGTGCTGCTACTCACCATGTATGCCGTATGGAAACTGTGGGGCCGCGGCGCTAAACGCACGGCCATCGAACTTTCTCACGCTAAATATGATTCTGCTAAATGGCTACACGACATTGCCATTGCCCACGAGTTTTTCAAATCGGCTGATCACGTTGAATATGCGGGCCGAAGCACAGAAAGCTATATCAGTAACTATGTGCAAAAGCATAAAAATCATTTCCATTATACCTTCTCACAGGTAGTGATGTTCTTGCTAATGTACGCCGTGGCGAGCGCCGCTTTGTTGGGTATTGGTGGTGTCCTCGTCGTGCAGGGAGAACTTTCAATCGGTCAGCTCGTTGCTGCAGAGCTGGTAATGTCTGCCGTATTTTTTGGGCTATCTCGTTTCACTCAATACTTGAAGCTTTATTACGAGCTATATGGCGCAGCTGAAAAGTTGGGCGGGGCTTTGGCTATGCCACAAGAAGAGCTGAATACTTCAGACCATATCCCCGCCTCTTCAAGGCTTGTATTTAACGATGTTGATTTAAAACACGGTAACGATCATTGTCTTCTTAACGTTGTTTTTGAGCCAAGCACAAAGTATTTCGTCACTACCGATAAGAGCTGGGTGCAAAAACAGCTTCTTGGTTTGCTCAAACAGTACGACCGCGTTAAGGCTGGCGATATATTACTTGGTGAATTAAGCCTAAACGACTACGACACCCATGAGCTTAGACAAGCGGTGACGATATTAGACCGTTCGTTAATCATTGAGGTTTCTATAGAGCGTTATCTAAAGCTGGCTAACCCACAAGCAAGTATTGCTGATATTCGAGCCGCGCTTACAGAGGTAGAGATGATAAAGGTTATCGATAGTCTGCCAGACGGGCTTCAAACCAAAGTGTCTGTATTGGGTGCTCCGTTGCAGCCTCTAGAGTTTTTACTACTTAAACTTGCAGCAGCCATTATTGCCAAACCAAAACTGCTTATACTCAATCAGCATTTTGATGCTATTCCCATCGAGATGCGAGAACGACTACTCAGACGCTTAGATAAATACGACTTTACCGTGATGTATTTTACTAACATACCGATACCTGATTGTTTAGATGGTGTGCTTCATTTACACGACAATGCGACCGAAGTGCTTAACGAGTATATTGAAGAGACAGCGCCAACGCGCGCAAATGTACAAAGTGACACGAGCAATAACTCGAATAACAATAAGGAGGGTGAGTAAGTGAATAACGCAGAACGTCGCTTTTTAGACAACATTACCTCATTGCCTTCTTTGAAAGTGCCAAAGCTACACAGAATAATTACGGGCATTATTATCTTCTTGGTTATTGCTGCTGGAATGATTTTGTACTTTACGCCTTGGATCCAGACTGCCTATGGTACAGGGATGGTGGACTCCCTTGATCCGAAAGACAGAACCCAACCAATTAACGCGCTTGTGGATGGGCAGGTAAAGCAATGGCATGTCAGGGAAGGGCAGCAAGTAAAAGCCGGCGAGCCTATCGTCACGCTTATTGATATTGATGCGCAGCGTCTTGAAAAACTGCAATCACAGCTTACCGCCGCTAACTCGAAGAATCTAGCTAACGAAACCGCAGTTAGAAACGCTGAGAATAACTTGGCGCGTCAGAAGTCTTTGGAAGAGCAGGGGCTGGTATCGCGAAAAGAAGTAGAGAAAGCTGAGATAAAAGTACAAGAACTGCGGGCTAAGGTGGCTGCGTCTGTTTCTGAAATCAATGAAGTAAGTATGATCTTGTCACGTCAATCTACGCAAACTAAATTTGCGCCGGTGGACGGTACTGTGGTGCGTTTATTGTCGGGTGGCGTTTCTACCTTTGTAAAGTCTGGCGATATTCTTGGGCAATTTATACCAGAAGATGCAAAGCGTAGTGTTCGCGTAACGGTAAGAGGGTTAGACGCGCCACTCGTTAAACCTGGAGCAAAGGCGCGCTTGCAATTTGAAGGCTGGCCCGTTTTTCAATTTAGCGGGTGGCCTGGCAGTGCAATTGGTACGTTCGGCGGCGAAGTGGTGTATGTAGAGCCAGTCGCGAACCCTACCGGAGATTTTAATGTGTGGATAAAGCCAGACGAATCAGATATTCCATGGCCAACGGAAAGCTCGGCCCGTTTGGGTAGTCGGGTTAAGGCATGGGTACTGTTAGAAGAAGTACGCTTGGGCTATGAGATGTGGCGTCAGCTCAATAATTTCCCTCCGTTGCCTACGCAAGATTCTACATCAGGCGGTTCGAAAAACGCTGGAGCGTCGATATGGTAGTGCGAGAGACTACAGTTATCGCTGCGGCTTTTGCATTGCTGTCTTCATTATGTTGCTTTGCTGCAAATGCGCAGTCGGCGGAAGGAAAGCAAGCGCCATCCATTGAAGTGTTTATCGATAGCATGGTGAATTACCATCCTTATGTTTTAGCGATTAATGAAGGTAATTATCAAGCCGCCGCAGAACTTGAAATAGCAAGAAGCAGCTTCGACCCTTTTATTGAACAAAAAACGAAAAGTCGTGTTTCAGGTTATTACGACGGCACAAACTTAACCCAGCGGTTTACTAACCCTATAGAGGATTACAACGCCTCTGTGTTTGGTGAGTATCGCATTGCAGCTGGAGACTTTCCTGCTTATGAAGGTGATTACGACACGCTATCTGGCGGCGAAGCAAGTGTTGGTATTGCAATGTCTTTGTTACAAAACCGTGAGATAGATAAGCGCAGAACTGAGCTTAGAAATGCTGGTTTAGCTTCATCACAATGGCAAGCACTGGCCACTAGCCTCATCAATGACTTTGTATATAAAGGCGTAAGTGAGTACATAGCATGGTACGAGAGCGCATTACAGATACAGGCGGTTTCTGAGCTGTTAGCTACCGCGTCAGAGCGGGAAAAGGCATTGGTCACACGTGTAGAAAAAGGTGACTTGGCCAATATTGTACTAACAGAGTTTAAAGCAAACCTTTTACAGCAGCGTTTAACGCTAGCTGAACTTAAACAAAAAAGAGACATGCATGCGCAGATGCTATCGTTTTATTGGCGCTCATCAAACGGCGACATGATTGCGCTTGATAGCGATAAACTGCCAGCTGATATAGATTGGCCCTACTGGATAGGGAACGGCCAACTGGTTACCCTTCGTAATGCTTTGCGTAGTCACCCAGAATTAGACGTAATGAAGCTAGAGCAGCAGGTAGTACAAAATAAGGTAGCGCTAGCAGATAATGCACTACTCCCTAAGCTTGATCTCACCGCATCGATTGCTAGAGACGTTGGCGCAGGCTCTGAATCATTAGAAGGTACAGAAACAAAAGTTGGTTTGTCGTTTTCTTACCCACTTGGCAACAGAAAGGCGAAAGCCGAACGGGCTCAGCTACAGTCTAAGCAACGAGAGCTTTCTCATAAACTCACATCTACCGAACAATCAATAGTACAACGTTTTGAGCAAGCATTGATTTACTGGAGCCAAGCGAAAGATATCGTGGCTCTTCAAAGTGAAAACGCCGCATTAGCAAAAACCTTATCGGTGGTAGAAAAAACAAGGTTTGATGCTGGCGACAGTGATATGTTTGTTTTAAATGCGCGGGCGCAAAACGAAATTAAAGCGAAGATAAAAGAGATCAAAGCTAAGGTAGACTTATTAAAAGCAGAACTCATGCTATATAAAGAAGCGGCGTTACTTTATTCTTTCACCAATTAGCTGGTAAGTCATAGCAGTTATAAACCGGTGCATTGCTGTTTAAACTGCATAACTTAGCTAAGTTTAAACACGAAGCAGAGCAAAGAAAAACGGCGTATTGATTTCTCAATACGCCGTTTATTATATTGGCTTCTATTAGCTGATAAAGGTTAGTTAGCTACCGCACTATCAAAGTCTTCTTCAGATAAACCAGCAGACATAGCATATTCTTTCAACTTGTCGTGGGTTACCCCCGCGTGTTGTGCCGTACTTAAAATACGAATAACTTGCTCGCGCTGTTCAGATGACTCTCTTACCGCTGTTTCCACAACCGTTTGCGCTTCATTAGGAAAGACAGCTAATAGAGCATCAACCACATATTCGCCAACAAAAGGCACAGCATTAAGTGCACTTGTCATTATTTCAACGATGCGATTAGGGTGTTCTTGAGATAGCGTTTGAACAATACTGTCTGCAGCATCAGGTTGAGTTAACACGGCTACGCGAACTATTTCATCTAACTCTTCAGGCGTTGATACCGCCGCAGCGTGAACAACAAAATCTACATAGGTAGGTTCAGCCTTAATGGCTAACTGAACGATGTTAGGGCAACTGCTTACTTCCTTTTCTATGGCAAGCTGAACAATTTCTTCGGTAGAAGAAGGCTGAGCTGATATAGCTGCGAAAATGATTTCCCTATATTTGTCAGGGTAAGTGTCTAGTGCAATGTCGACGATAGACACAATTTCTTGGGGATAGTGACCAGCGATGGAACTAATAGCACGTCCGACCGACATGGTTTGATCGACTTGACGTTTTAGAAAGGCTGTTTGAAAGCGATTCGACTCTTCAACGGATTTTTCTACGCTCGCTGAAGTGGATGGCTGAATAGCTTCATTAGATGAAGCGTCTTGCGCCATTGCCACATAACTAACTTGAGAAGCTAGTAGTGCTGCTGATAGCAATGTAAGAGTTCGTAACATAACCCACCTTTATAATTATTGCGTAGTCAATTTCTGACACTACCAGTATTAATACATTTATAAAGAACGCAAAGCATAGGTCATTTACGCTTATATACATTCTTATACGTATTCCCTTACGCAAGCTTAATTATTTATCTCGAACATCAAGCGCTAATATATTAACGGCAGGATCAAATACTACTTTAAGGACGACTACTTTATAGGATCTGAACCACCATCCTATTAGTAATTAGTCCATATTGTCTACTATTTATCACATTTGAATGAAAAATAGCCGGTTAGTTCAGTTTTTTCATCTTTTTTAAAATAAGTGTTGACGTGAGCGCTCATTTCCCTAAAATGCGCATCCGCTTCGGGGGAAAAGCAAAAC